>JABJCF010000342.1 GCA_018665625.1 Nitrospina sp.
TACATATAAAGAAGAATGATTAAAATTACCGTCCCGGGTTGTGTCTTCCCATTCAAGAAGTACTACCAGCTCATCGCTTGTTTTAGCAGCTCGGATCAATACCTTTTGGGTGGAGGGATTGGGCCACTTGGGATTGGTAATCATTTGCGGGCCCAATTCGATACTAATTGCGGCGGGTGCTTCTTTGGAATCCCAGAATGAATCATAAGGGTCTTCAGGTAAAATCCTATCTTGGTTGGAAACGATTATTGCTGGGCCACAAGTTTCTTCTTCCAAGCATCCTTCGATGTTTGCAGAGCATCCGCTGAATAAAAGTGCTGTGCTCAAAGCCAGGAAATAAAATGATTTATAATGAATATTCACGAGTTAGAATTGGTGGATTAATTCTTCAAGTCGAAACTTTAGCTCATTAGTGTAAGGCCCAACTAAAATAAAATTTAGATTTTTTGCTTCAAAAACTTTTTCGGCAACTTCCAGCATTTTTTTTGCAGTAACCGATTCTATTAATTCTTTTTCTTCTTGTATCGACATTTCACTGGAATAAAGATGAGGAAATGCATAGCGGACCACCTGCTTGTATGGATCATCCAACTCAGAATCGAGATCAAAGAAATATCTTTTTTTGATATGAGTCAGTTCGCTTTCGGCGGGTCCTTCCGTGACAAATATTTTTATTTCCTTTAGCAGAGTACGAGTTACCTCGACTACTTTTTCCGGACGTACGGTGACATCAAAATCTATAGTGCCGAGATCAGACATACTGGTAGCACGGCATTCAACGGAATAAACCAATCCGCGTTCTTCACGCAATACTCTTTGCAGTCTGGATGTGAAGCCATCATCAAATACCCTGCTTATTAAAGCTAATACTAGAAAATTAGGGTCATTATAGGAACAAGAACGAAAACATACCTGCAATTCTATCTGGCTGTCAGAATCTTCTTGGAAATGAAGTCCTGGGCTATTCTGCTCTTCGGAGATGCTACCAATAAAATGGTTTTTTGGAAAAGGTTTACTTCCATTTTTGATGCCAGAAAAATATTTTATGGAAAGATCCAGAACCTCAGGATGGTTCACCGGTCCAGCAAATGCCAGAACCATATTGCCCGGTACATAATGTCTGTTGAAATATTCTTTCAGCATTTCTGTTTGAATACTCTTTATTGTCTCTTCGGTGCCAATCGTAGGCCATGCCATGGGGGTGCCAGGATATAGAAGTTTACAAGCTTGATTGTTTATATCAATGTTCACACCATCTTCATTGAGCTCTTCAAAATATTCTTCAAGAATAATTCCTCGTTCTATTTCTATTTCAGGGAAAGTAGGGGAGGAGAAAAACTCAGAAAATAATTCCAGCCCTTTATTAAGTTCTGAAAGGTGAGGGCTGAATCCATACTGCGTGTACTCTCCCAAAGTCGAAGCTCTAAGGTCGCGCCCTATATTTTCAAATTCCATATTTAATGCGATCGAGTTGGGATATTTTTCATTCCCACGAAACATCATATGTTCTAGAAAATGTGAAATTCCGTTATTCTGAAGGTTTTCATAACGCAATCCGGCGCGTACGAACATTGAAACCTCCATGGTGTGGATGTGAGGCATTTCAACTGTAGTGACTGTCAATCCGTTAGGGAGGGTATCGCAAAAATATTTCAAAGCAAACTTTTTAACTTCCATATTTCCTTGGTATCATAGTAATTCTGTTAAGGACTCTTGTGTAAATAATTAGTAGATATTATTGCATAAATATGAATCAGGAAGACTGGCCAACAAAAGATTATCAAACCGCATTAAGCTATATTATTGAACATGAAGACGAAGCTGTATTGAATATCATCTTACCTGTAGATCAGAGCATAACGGCTGTCTTGGGACTCCCTCTTTATGGTGCAGGATTCTACGGTATTTTCATGTTGTCTCCAATCATTCTTTTTATGCTTGTTACGTCCTACTTCATGTTCGTTACCCTTAATGCGGATTCAATGCAAATGCAGACTCAGATACTTTTTTCAGGGGGGTGTATTTTTTTGCTATGGGCATTGGGAAAAGCCTTGCAACTCCTGATTTCTACACGCGATCTTTTTCCCAGAAAATATTTTACGACTTTAAGCGCAAAAGGTGTTTCATCTCATTACTCAAAACTACACCTTCCTTTTCATTCTCAAGTCACTCTCGACTGGAATGATGTTAAATCCACTTGTGCTTATCAATCTTTTCTTCTAGCTGGAATTTTTGCGGGTTTCTTCAAGGTTCATATTGTTGAAATCACTTCCAAGAGAGGCGATATCCTAAAAATTCCTTTTCATATTCCTTCAGATCAATCCATTTCTGTTTCAGATGCAATATTGAATTTGGTCAATCATAAAATGAAATAGCGAACATTGGCCGCTGGGCGGGATTCAGGCTTACTCAAATAATATAGCGTCTTCACCTAATAACGATTGAATTTCCTCTATCACTTCATCCGAGGGTTGAATTCGAAGATCAGGAGAAACGGTGATAATTCTTTCATTATTATTGGGAGTAATAAAATGTAGTCGGGTATCATTGTTACCTTGATGTGCCGCTAAAATATCTTTTACAGCAATTAGTGTTTCCTTTTCCAGCCCCAAAGTGCGGAAATGGATCATCACTCGTCCCTGAAATCGTTGCTTAGCCTGAATCAACGGAAAAACTTCCTTGGCAATGACTTTAGACATAGTCCCTTCAGAA
>JABJCF010000343.1 GCA_018665625.1 Nitrospina sp.
CTGCGTGCCTTTGGTCACGAGATCATCTATGAGCACCCCGATATAGCTATCCATTCTTGTCAATAAAAACGGTTTGCGTTTTTGCGATTTGAGCGCGGCGTTAATACCCGCCATCAACCCCTGACACGCGGCTTCTTCATAACCTGACGTTCCCTTAATTTGCCCGGCGTGGAACAGTCCACTCACCCGTTTGGTTTCCAGAGATGGGGTTAACTGTGTGGGAGGAACAAAATCGTATTCTACCGCGTAACCGGGAAGAACAATCTCGGCGTTTTCCAATCCGGGAATCGTTTGAACCAGTTGCCGTTGCACTTCTTCATCCAGACTGGTTGAAATCCCGTTCGGGTAAATCCAGTCGGTATCCAAACCTTCCGGTTCCAGGAAAATATTATGCGAATTCTTATCGGGAAATTTAACAACCTTGTCTTCGATCGACGGACAGTAGCGCGGCCCAACCCCTTCAATGATGCCGCTGTATAACGGTGACAAATGCATATTTTTGCGAATCACTTCCGCCGTTTTCTCATTCGTTGAAGTAATATGGCAAGGGACTTGATCGCGTTCTATATGAGTGGTCGAAAAAGAAAATGGTCTGGGCAAGGTATCTCCATCTTGCACAACACATTTGGAAAAATCGATACTGTCGCGTTTCAGTCGAGGTGGAGTGCCGGTCTTTAATCGACCGAGTTCGAATCCTGCCGCCAGAAAAGATTGCGATAATTTTGTCGAGGGTTTTTCCCCCACACGTCCGGCAGGCCGACTGTTGAGTCCGATATGAATCCGTCCGTTTAAAAACGTTCCGGTGGTGATGACCACCGAGGTGCATTGCAATTCAACGCCGCTCGCGGTCCGCATTCCCTTAACTTCCTTGTTCTCGAAAATCAGTTCATCAACTTCTTCATAGATGAGTTCCAGGTTAGCGGTGTTTTCAAGAACGCGTCGCATGGCGTTTTTGTATTGGTGCTTATCTGCCTGGGCACGATAACCGTGTACTGCGGGTCCTTTAGAAGAATTTAATAAGCGAAACTGTATACCGGTTTCGTCTATCACTTTTGCCATCTCCCCACCGAGTGCATCTATTTCGCGCACAATATGTCCCTTACCGACACCACCAATAGCGGGATTACACGGCATCAGGGCAATTTTATCTGCCTCCAACGTGACCAACGCCGTGGCGCAACCCATTCGTGCAGAAGCCAAAGCTGCTTCGCAACCTGCGTGGCCGCCTCCTATTACTATGACATCGTATTGTTTCATGTTATCTTGCACCCAATTGCCACAAATGGGATTTATTCCTCGTGGCGTATTTTGGCTTTTAAATAAAATTCGGATACCCCATCCAATTGCGGGAGGGGGCTGTTCATTCGGAGTTGTTATTTTACAATAAAACTCCATTTTTAAAGAACGAATAAACCAGATATCGACAACAAATGGATTTAAAAGCGGTAAACCGGGAAGTCAAACGTGAGTTTGAAGAGGAGTGGGCGGGAACTTCCGTTGAAGCTCTATTGAAAACCAATAAATATCCACGTACCCAGGAAGAATTCGCCTGCCTTGAAAAGTTTCTCCCAAAAGACGACCTCATTCTGGAGGCGGGATGCGGACTCGGCCCCAAACTCATACATTTTGACAATAAAAATTACAAAATTTGGGGAATCGACTACATCTATTCCGCTATAGAACAGGTTAAAAAATACAACTCCAATCTGGTGCTTGCCCAGTCCGATGTGCATGCGTTGCCGTTTCCCGAATCGACTTTTGGAGCTTACCTTTCTTATGGTGTAGTCGAACATTTCCCACAAGGACCCCAAGACTCGATCATCGAAGCTTATCGAGTCTTAAAACCCGGTGGACTGATTTTTATGATGGTCCCGGCGGCTAACCCGGTAACGGATTTTGTTTATGACGAACAAAACTTTCTTCATCAATTAAGAAGAAATGGTCTGGTAAGAAAGTTAATGGGCAAGCCCCCCTTGCCACCACCCGAAGATCATCTCACCTATTTCAAGTTGCATGGAAGAGAAGAGATGCGTGTCATCCTTGAAACATCCAAATTTAAAATTATTCACGAGCAACCCATGAGCCACAGCTTCAATTTGTATCTCGGTTGCGAGTGCTTCCATAAAGACACCAATGGAAGAACCAACCGCCTTGCAGAAGGCCTGGCAGCATTGCTTCGAAAGTTCTTTCCCTGGTCTTCCTGCAATTATCTTTTATTTGTTGGGAAAAAGTAGCCCACCTTAATTTTTCGAACTCATCAAAAGAAGCTTTAACTTTAATGACAAGGAGTCATCCATTTTGGCGGAGCCTTGGAGATGGCGGAAAATTGAACGCAGTAATCCCACAAAAAAGGTAATTTTATATAGAGATCGTAAAATCACATTCCAGGAGGAAGAATAGTATTTCGAATAAAAATACAGATTGCTTCGATAGGCTTCTATTATTACTTTTTGGCGATGTTTTTTCTGGTGGGTGCTCTGACCGTGTAAATGCTGCACTGAAGTTTCAGGATAAAAACAGATCTTCTTTCCATTTTTTCTAGCTCTCCGGCAAAGATCATCTTCTTCGTTGTATAAAAAATGCTTTTCATCCATCAAACCGATAGATTCAATAAGTTCGCGGGTCACTACAAAGCAGCAACCGGAAATCACCTTCGCTTCCTTGGCTAGCATCGGTCCCATTCTTTTTAGTTCGTCTACAGGATCATAAAGTCCCATGATTTTTTTTGCCGCGTCCTGCGGCGTGTCTTCCCATAAACGGATGGGGCAGGGCTGGTTATTCTCATCAACAATTCCAGCTCCAAGAATGGAAAAATCCTGGTGAGCCTCCATAAAGTCCACGATCTTTTTAAAACTGTTTTCTGTCAAAAGAGTGTCGGGATTCAGCAAAGCTATCCGCCGACCTTTCGATTCAATAATCCCCTGGTTATTGGCGGCTGAAAACCCACGATTGTCTTGATTAGCGATCACCTTCACATCGGGGAAAAGCTCAACCACTGCATCCACGGTTCCATCCTCCGAGGCATTGTCTACGACGATCACTTCATAGGAAATATCCTGCGTATGTTTTTTTAGCGACCCAAGGCAGCGCAGTAAAATTTCTCGGGTATTAAAACTGACAATAACAAGAGTAATGTCTAGTTCGGCAGGTCGTGGAAATTTAAAAGCAGGTGGGGTCATTTTTTATCGGGTTTAAAAAAGGTATGAAAGTTTTAGAACGAAATATAAGCAACCCCCTTTATCCCCCTTATCAGGGGGAATCATGAAAAAATAAATCTGGAAATACCCGCAAACTAAGGTAAAAGACCTGACCCCATTTAATGCATTACGGGAACCGACCTATTACCAGCGGCCGTTGGGCCGCTAGCCCATGATGAATTTTCGATCGGGCAAAAAGTTTCCGTTGCTATCGTAATATTCTTTTAGATTGTGCCAGCTTAAATGGATATCGCAATCCTGACAGATGGCAACATCGAATCGTTTTCGGCTCACCATTTGATCGCGGTAATTTTTCATCGTGGGTCCATTCCATACTTCTGTGATGGAATTTTTTTTCAGGTCGCCAACAACGGTCTGGGAAAACATGTCGGCACAACAAAGAACCACACTGCCATCCCAATAGACGACCATCCATTTCCATAATTGTGTGCAGGGGGCAACGTTGGTTTGATTGAAACGTTTGTGCGTGAAACGAGTTTTATTATTTGTAGAGATATCGAATTCTTTCACAAAAGAATCTTTGTCAAGTTTTCCCGCCCAGTTGGAAATAATATTGTCATCGATAGAATTCAACACCACAGAGCAATCGTGCGAAGCGATAATTTTAAACAACTCCTGTTGCATGGTTTCTTCCACCGTTCTCAGTGTTTTGATTCGAATGTTGACGGGGACGGGTCGGGCTGCTTTTTTATTTGCTTCGAGAAAGCTGACGATATTTTCGCGCACGACATCGAAACTCATTTTTTTAACATCTTCAAATGTTTGCTTGTCGAGTTCATCGAGACTGATATCTACACCAACTCCATACTTAAGAAGAGTGGGAGCAATTTTATCGTTGAGGAAAAATCCATTAGTGAGAACTTCTACCTTGTGGATTTTAGGATAGCGTTGCAGATATTCAATCCGCTCCTGCATAAACTTATCCATCAAAGGTTCACCAAAGGTTCCAAACGTCACCACACCGCCTCGGGTTCCAAAGTCGTCGATGATCTTGCGATAGACATCCATATCCATTGCCCCAACGTTTGTGAGATCTGGATTCGGGCACCACACACATTTCGCGTTGCACCGATTTGTAATGTCTATCAACAATGCCCCCGGCCATTCTTCAAGAGTTTTTGCCAGAGGTCGAACAGAAGCATCGAACAAAGATGAGTCATAAACCTTGCGACGAAAATAATCCATAGCAGGGAAGAAAGGGATTTTCTTAATCCACGTCTTGAGCGGATTCTCTCTAACAGGCTTTGGATTATTTAATGGAATAGCAACAACAGAGGCTGCATCCAATTCCGGTTCTTTTTCTAGAGTGGGGGTTGGGTTCATGAAAATGTCCTAGGTTTCTTATACTTAGCGGGTATTTTATCTGATTTCTTGATATATGCGGCCTGATTATTTGACCAAAACGCTCTCATATAGACTGAGCATGCTGTCTGCCGCCTTTTCCAATGATAATTTCTTCTGGACCGCTGATTGGGCCGTTTTTGCCATATTTTCAGAGCCTTGCGGATCTTCCAGGGCCGAAAGTAGAGCATCTGCCAGAGCACCTGCATCATTGACGGGAACCAGTCGGCCAGTCACGCCATCTTCGATATTCTCGGGGATGGCACCCCCACGCGCCGCAATCACCGGCAACCCCGCCGCCATCGCTTCAGCCACCGACAATCCAAAACTTTCGATACGGGATGGGAAAACGCCAAGACTGCTTTTAGCCGCCAGGTTTTGAATTTCTCGATCATTCAACCAGCCGGTAAACGCAACATTGTTGGTGAGACCCAGGTCAGCCACCCTGGCTTTATATTCCTGCACCCGGGTGCCCTCACCCACCAGAGTGAGTTTAATGTCCGTCTTTTTTAGCGCTACTATTTTTAGGGCATCGAATAATTCTGGCAAACCTTTTTCATCTTCCACTCGGCCCCAAAATAAAATTCGATTCGGTTCCACCCCATTCCTTTCCACTTCAAACCAGGAATTTTCAAGGCCGGGCGCAATTACTTTTACACGTTCGGCGTGATCGCCACCCAACCCTTTAACGATGAGGTCGCTGGAGAATTTACTAAAAGCAACGATGCGGTCTGCTTCCATCATCGCCTGCCGCAGAAGATAAGTATTGATACTTTTTAGAAATTTAATCGGATGAGCCATTCCCTTCAGCATTCCAGTGGTGGGAATATTGGGTGCGTGCGAAGTAAAAACATAGGCAGATCGATTCAGCCGAGCAATCAAACTAAAATGATAGGCCTCTTCTGCATTGCCATGAATCACATCAAACTTTTCTGTTTTTATCAGAGCCCTTAATTCTTTTGAGTAGGAGAGAAAGTTAAAATTGATCGTGGCAAAATCGTGATGGAACGCCCAATGGACTTTATAAGGAACATCCTCTTCTATTTTTTCATGAGGATACTTCGAATATAACGCATGCACTTCATGGCCCTTTGCCGAAAGAGCGCAGGCAAGATGGTGCACCGCAAGCTGACCGCCACCTTTAAACGCCGACCAGGGGGAAGAATTAATTGTAAGACAAATTTTCAACGGAGAACCTCCGCCGGGCCAAACCCGGTGGGAATAGTAAAGCGGATATGTGGGATTAAAAAACTTTTTCTAATTTTTAAGGGCTTAAGCATTTTGCAAGCTGCTTCCCCTGTAAGGGGAATTATATCATCAAAATATTTTATATTTTACTCGATGAACTGGGCTATTTTATCACTTGCCTTACAAGGCAATACTTTATCTTCTAGAATAAACGAGTTGGACCACACCCTTTTTAGACAAGTAATGTTCGGAGAGTACCCACCCTGCCGACAAAGGAGTTTTTCCCAGCCATGGAATACCTACACCAAGGGTTTCTGGGATAATTGTTAATATAATTTCATCGAGTAAATTTTCTCTAATAAAATTATTTGCAACTTCCCCACCGCCAACAAGCCAAACTCTACTTTCAGCAGAAGCTTTTAGAGAAGCCAACTTCTCCTTCCAGTTTGATGAAACCTTCTCAACACCCACTTCGTTAACTTGAAAATCAGAATCCGTACTTAAAACGAGACCGGGCTTTCCTTTGTAAGCATATTCCCCAAAGCTTATGACTTTTTCAAAAGTTTTTCTCCCCATGATCACAGCCGAAACAGTCTTATAAAATGGTTCATAGTCGAATGGAGTTCCCAGTGGCTCCATATAATTGGCTAACCACTCCATACCCTCGTCTTCTCTGGCAAGAAAACCGTCTAAAC
>JABJCF010000604.1 GCA_018665625.1 Nitrospina sp.
AGAGTAATTGTTCATTTTGCATGTTCTGACTGTAATCGAAAAAACTATTCGAATACGAAAAATAAAAAGACCACCACGCAAAGGTTGGAATTTAAGAAATACTGTAGATTTTGTGGAAAGCACACTCCCCATAAGGAAACAAAATAAAGAAAAATCAGAGGGTCGGGAGTCGGGTGCTGATGTGTGGCATCGGGCGGGAATTTTTATTCCTCTTCCTATGACTGGCGGGGATTCTGTAATAGGCCAGTAGCTCTAATTGGTAGAGCACCGGATTCCAAATCCGGGTGTTGGGGGTTCGAGTCCCTCCTGGCCTGTATTAACTTGTTTGAGGATTATGTTTTCAAAGGCAATTGGGTTTCTGACTGAAGTTAGAGCGGAAGTGAAAAAGGTTACATGGCCTAGTCGCAGGGAAGCTATGGGTGGAACTGCAGTGGTCGTGTTTGTGGTTTTGGTGATGGCTATGTTTTTGGGGATTGTTGATGCAATTCTTTCCAAGGCTGTCCAGGCGCTCATAAATATTTAAGCGGGTGAATATTGTCTAAACAATGGTTTGTTATTCACACCTATTCCGGGTTTGAGCGGAAGGTGAAGTTGAGTATAGAAGAGCAATTCGGGCACTCCAGCTTTGGTGAGCGCTTTGGTGAGGTTATTATTCCCACTGAAGAGGTTGTTGAGGTTCGTAAGGGGAAGAAGAAGGTTTCTTCGAGGAAATTTTTCCCAGGTTATATTCTGATCAGCGTCGAAATGAATCAGGATATTTGGTACATGGTTAAAAATACCCCCAAGGTGACGGGTTTTCTCGGTGGTAGTTCTGAACCGGTTCCTCTTTCTGAGGAGGAGGTTAAGACGATAATCGATCAGATAAAGGGAGAGTCTGCGAGGCCGAAGCCGAAATTTTCGTTTGAGAAGGGCGAGAGTGTTCGGGTTATCGATGGGCCTTTCCTTAACTTTAATGGCGTGGTGGAAGAGGTTAATCATGATAAAGGTAAGGTTAAGGTGATGGTTTCTATTTTTGGTCGTGCCACTCCGGTGGAACTTGAATTTCCGCAGATCGAGCGTGTGTAGAATTTTATTTGGATAATCTAATTGCAAAAAAGAGGTGTAGAGAGTGGCTACGAAAGAAGTGATGGGTCAGATAAAGCTTCAGATTCCTGCGGGGCAGGCAACGCCTTCTCCGCCTGTCGGGCCTGCGCTTGGACAGCATGGGGTGGCAATTATGGATTTTTGCAAAGCTTTTAACGCAAAAACTCAGGGGCAGGAAGGGAGTATTATTCCTGTAATAATTGATGTCTATAAGGACAGGAGTTTTTCTTTTATTACAAAGTCGCCACCTGCATCGGCTTTGTTAAAGCAGGCGGCAGGAATTGCGAAAGGATCCTCGAATCCTAGTAAGGAAACTATAGGTAGGGTGACCTTGGAGCAGGTAAGGGATATCGCGAAAGTTAAAATGGAAGACTTGAATGCCGAGAATTTAGATATGGCAGTTAACACTATTAAGGGTTCGGCAAAAAGTATGGGAATTAAAGTCGAAGGTTAAACGGGAATTAATTATGCCTAAGCATGGGAAAAAATATAGGGCTGCGGCCAAGAAGGTCGACGCTGATAAGAAATATGAGTTGAAGGAAGCTCTCGGGCTGGCCAAAGATTCTAATTCTGAAAAGTTTGACGAGTCGTTGGACGTTGCAGTTAGATTGAGTGTTGATCCTAGAAAAGCGGATCAAAACATTCGTGGCAGTGTGGTGTTGCCTAGGGGTACGGGAAAAAAGTTTCGCGTTTTGGTGTTTGCTAAGGGTGAAAAGGAAAAGGAAGCTTTGGACGCTGGTGCGGAAGTGGTTGGCGGCGATGATCTGGTTGCTAAAATTCAGGATGGCTGGACGGATTTTGATCGGGTGGTTGCAACTCCGGACATGATGGGTCAGGTGGGTAAATTGGGTAAGGTTTTGGGTCCTAGAGGTTTGATGCCTAATCCGAAAACGGGAACGGTGACCTTTGATGTTAAGCAGGCTATTGAGCAGATCCAGGCGGGCAAGGTGGATTACCGTGTTGATAAGGCGGGGAACGTGCATGCTTCGTTAGGGAAAGCCAGTTTCTCGGTTGAAGATCTTGAGGAGAATTTTAAGGCCCTGATGGCGGCGTTGGTTAAGGCTAAGCCGGCATCGAGTAAGGGGCATTATGTTAGAGGGGTTTCGGTTTCGACCACGATGGGGGTTGGGGTTCGAGTAGTTTATACGCTCTGATTGGATTGAATTAATCCCCGGTTTCGGGGTTGTAAGAGAGAGGGGGGTACTGAAAGTGCCAAATGCAGAAAAAATAAAAAAAGTTGAAGAGCTGAATGGAATTTTTCTAAAAGCTAAGTCTGCTGTTCTTGCGAATTATCAAGGTATAGAGGCGCCAGAGTTGACTCAGTTGCGCAGTCACATGCGTAGTAGGGCGATTGACTTTCGTGTTATCAAGAATACTTTGGCTCGGCAGGCTGCTAAGAATACTCCTTTTGAG
>JABJCF010000344.1 GCA_018665625.1 Nitrospina sp.
GGAGCTTAAAGGAAAAGTTTATGAAGACCATGGATAGCATCCATGCGCCGGTCCCTTTCTATAAAGAGCAACTTCGATCTCCAACGAATAATTTTTTTGACTTAATGGCACGTGATGAAATTTTTTCCCGGCGCAATTGGTCTTTACATGACAATCCTTCTTTACGCCAGGGCGGAACAGAATCTTCTAATGAAAAAACTACCATCCCTATTACCGCCGAAAATGCAGGGGAGCGCCTTTGGCTAAGGGTTGAACGTCAAACGCTAAGGAAACTCAAAGAATCGGATGCCATATTATTTACAATCCGCATCCATTTGCGTCCATTGAAACAAATTGCAAACATCGAAGGAGTGGCAGACCGGATTTCTAAAGCCCTTTCAGCCCTTCCCCCAGAAATGCAGACTTATAAACAAACCAACACCTTTGCCAATTCTGTGCAGGCCTATCTCGATCAGTTTTGAAATAAACAGATGAAGAAGATATCCAGAAGCTCCTTAAATATAATTTAACCAAAGAAGGTTATCAGGTTCAATGTGTTGGCTCGGAGGAACTGGGATTGGAAGAAACCAAAAAACTATTGCAGGATGTAGTGATTTTGGATTTGATGCTACCTGGAATGAATGGCCGACCACGCCACTAATATTGCCGAAGATGTGATCTATCTGGTAACAGGAGAAATCATCTGCCACGGAAGCAACACTTCCAAAGAAGAAGCGGGATTATAAATTCCGCAGTTACTGAACTCCTGAACCCCATTTAGGGAAGTTAAGGTTTCTTTAATATCAGGAAACTAAAATTTGTTTTTTTCTAGCATTAAAACCTTCTCGCAGACAATCTTTTCCAAAGATTTCTACAGCCGACCTGAGGTTATCTACCATCAACTTCTTTTCCAGATCACTGCCATATTGTTTGCACTTTTTTGGTTTTTGAGAAGCAATGGCATAGTTCATTGTGGTGTCCATAAGGGTACCCTCTCTTTAGTTTTACTTCTGTTCAATTCCGTAAAAAGTCGCCATTAAACGAGCTATTGGGCTCATAGGTTTACTCTTAGAATTGCAATTTTTGCCGGAGACATCAGAGCTTTTTGCACCTTTGGATTTTGAGCTATACTTTCTTGTGTTTGAAATCATGGGCTTTACCTTTCAAAATATTGACAGTTAGTAATTATCTATAAGTAAAAGCAATCATCATGCCATTTATGAAAGAATGAGTATCTATCCCAAAAATTTAGCCAAAAAAGCAATTTTAGGTGTAATTTAAGGGCTCAAAGGTGGCTCGACTAAAATAAAGAGTGCCTTGTTTAAGCTGAAAAGAGATTTTAAGAACCTAAAAATGAGAAAGATCCCTAAATTAGCCGTAGGTTTATTGACGATCTCAGGGCTATTAGCCTGTCATTTTGGCAATGCCTTGGCGAAATGTCCGGTAAGAATGGGCTCTCTTTTTCCTCCCGATCATTTTTCGGTGATCGCGCGAAATGGCTCATCAGGTAAATTCCCAGAAAATACCCTTCCTGCTTTTCAGGAGGCCTTGGATTTGGATGGAGCCAACTCGCTGGCAATGGATTTGTCGCTTACTTTAGATAGGCAAGTGATTCTCTGGAAATATTGGACCCCAATTAGAAAAAATTCTCCAGAAAATGCCACCCCTTTTGAAAAATTCAAACCCATCGGACCTTCTTTGGAAAAGGAGGAATGGCGGAAAAAAATAAGCCAGCTGACTTTATTGGAGTTTAAAGAAAATTACGGATATGAAGACAAAACCACCCATGCAGAAATTGAAGTCCAAGTGCCAACTCTCCAAAATTTTATGGAATGGGCGAGCCAGCAAAGCAAACTTAAATGGGTGCTGTTTAAATTAAGTATTCCTGCAAATGAAAGTCATTTGACCCCAATCCTACTTGGGGAAATTAGGCGGGTTATAAATAGTCTTTCTCCAGCTCCACGTTTTAAATTTTTATTATTAACTCCTCATAAAGAGGTTTTAAATCTGGCAAAGGATCAGTTTGAAGAGTTCCTATTTTCTTATGACCGAGAAATTCCCTCTGTTGAAATTATTAACTACCACCGCTACACGACAGTACCGATTGCCATGCAATTAAATAACAGTTTTGCAAGTATTGGGTTCCCGTTAAAATACCTGCATTCAGTTCAGGAAAAGCCAGACCCGTGGGATATTTATAAATTCATTTTAACCCTAGACTTTAAAATTCGAGATAATTTTAAAAAGGCTACTAACAACTATATAAAAATTATCAGCTGGACTTTTGACCAAGAGGAAAAAATGCGATGCCTGATTCATTTAGGGGTAGATGGCATTGTAACCAACAATCCAAAGTTGTTACGGAAAATTGCTCTGGAAATGGGAAAAACTTTAGATTAATTCATCTTCTAAAATTTTGTCGTATAGATAGCAACGGGTTATAATAGTTTCATGAATAAACTTTCCCAAATATCGAAAAAACCCTTTTTTGCCTGTGTTTTTTGTGTGATCTATTCCGCAGTCTCCTTCGCCATTTCCCTGTTTGGCAACTGAAAATTCGCACACAATCTTTTTCTTAAAACCATCCTTTAACTTTCCCTGTTTTCTGCCGTTAAGAAACTATCTTCTCCAAAGATAGGTTCGCTTCCTTCTTTGGTGTTTTGAGGTCGGCGTCATGCTGACAAGGTTGAGGCATCTAAGCAGGAAGCGACCCTTATTTTTCTTTGATTTTTTAATTCCTCGTTAGTTCCTCTCATAAAATATTTATCCAAACCCAAAAATAGTGATGCTATATTTGTTTTAAGATTTGATTTATTTCTCTTAATCAATTTCCCTGCCTGACCTCTTCATTTCATATTCTCGCCCACAAAAATATCTTCCCAATACCCGTTGATTGTTATCATCCAAGGCCTATATTGTTATCTAGGACACCAACCATCAGGGAGGTTAACTTCCATGAAACAATTGGCTTTTCGTATTGTTTTTCTTCTTTTTATATTCATCCTTAGTTTCCCCAGACTCGTCATTGGACAAAATCAAAAATCCGGCATACCCGCCGGGGTGGCAGCAGATCTTATTCATTCAGTAATTGAAGCTGGGCGCACCACTTATTCGGAACATATAGTAGAGCATCTCAATGGGAAAAATGTTCTCAAGGCCACAGAAAATTGGCAACAGGAGAAAACGCTTCCTTTACCTGCGCAATTTCTGGCGATGTCATCGCAATTTTCAAATTCCCGTGGAATAGGTATGAAATACAGGCTATTGAGTCTTTGGCCTATCAACAAAAACAATGCCCCTAGGTCTGCCAGTGAAAAGTTGGGATTAGAAGAGGTTGCCAAAAATCCTGAGAAACCTTTCACCTGGATTGTGCCGCGTGAAGGCCGTTGGTATTTTGAAGCGATTTATCCTGATAAAGCCGTTTCGAATTCTTGCGTTTCCTGCCACAACCTGCACCCGAACAGTCCAAAAAAAGATTTCAAAAAAGGCGATGTGCTGGGAGGGATAATCATCGATCTTCCTCTTGCCAAGAGATCCGAAAAAAATGTAGACCAAAAATTTTTTCTGGAACCAGAAGTAGTGGCCGACTACATTCATTCTGTTTTAGAATCCGACAGAACAATCTATGCAAAACATATCGTCAACCGCCTCAGCAATGCAAAATTGATCGAGGCTAAAGAAAATTGGACAGATAGTAAAGCCATTATGCTCCCAGCCCAGTTTTTATTAAATACCGCCGATCTAATACAAGATAGCGATTTGGGATTGAGCTTCTGGTTGATAAGCCATTATCCTATAAACTTGCAAAATAGGCCCGCTAATGAATTTGAGGCACACGGATTAGAAAATGTTGAAGTCCATCCCATACGGCCCTTCAGCCATATGACCCTGGTAGGAAATAAAAAATATTTCCAGGCAATCTATGCCGATATCGCCTCGACTCCCGGTTGTGTGAATTGCCATAACAATCATCCAAACAGCCCAAAAAAGGATTTTAAAGTGGGAGATGTTATGGGCGGCATTTCCTTGAATTTTCTGATCAAATAGCAGTGATGACGCTGCAACAATTTTGTGGTTAAATAAGTGTATTCAAAAAAATATTCTCTCTCTTAGTTGAAGGTGTCTATCGTGAAAAAATTGATTTTCTTCATTACAGTTTTTTGTCTCACAATTTTAACCAGTATGGGATTCGCGCGGGAGCTTCTGGTTCTCAGTGGCGACAATTCTAAAAACTCCAAGCGTTGGCAGGAGGAAGTATTTACGGATTACCAAAGCAGTGATGTGGGCAAAAATCTTCCGGCAAAAATTGTGCCTGTTAAGGGAAAACTTTTTCCTGAATGGCTGGCACAGGCTCTGGATGAGGGGCGAGTGGACGAGATTCTTGGGACACCTACCTTTATTATTTGGGATCCAAAAGAAGAAAAAGAGATGGGTCGCATTGAAGGTTACACACAAAAACCCAGGTTTTATACACAACTGAATGAAGCAATCCATCTGATTGGAAAAGGTCAACACCCTGGAAAGAGAGAAGGTTCTGGTGGCCATAGTCAAAACGAGGGGTCAGGCGGGGATCAGCGGAAGGAAGAAGGTTCTGGTAATAGTAGTAACATTATGGACCATGTTTATAAAACTCCCGAAGAAGCCAAAAAGGCCTCTGAAGCTTTGGGACTTGGCGGAGAAATTCATACCCACGAAACACCTGAGGGAACCATTTATATGCCCGGAGCCACGATGTAAATTTTTCATATTTTAGACTCCAAATAAATTCATCAAGGTTCACGAAAAATTCCGTGAACTTTTTTTTATTCTCTCTCAAAATTTTGAGAAAAAGATTTTTAAGAACACTTGAATATCTCTATTAGCAATGTGACAATCAAAAGCATTATATTTACATTAATACTTTAAATTCCTATGCTGGAGTAATTGATGCCAGAGAAATATGAGTTCGCAGGAATGCGTATATTGATCATTGAGGATATGATTGATAATGCCAAGTTGCTTGCCAAAATAACGGAGAAACACAAACTGGAAACCGCAGTGGCTTATGAAGGCCTAAAGGGTTTCGATATGGTTTCTGAATTCAACCCCGACCTGATTTTGTTGGATATTGGGCTGCCCGATACGGATGGATTTGAAATTTGCAGCCGCTTAAAATCCGAAAACCGCTTTAAAGACATCCCCGTAATATTTATTACTGCTTATACAGAGTCTTCTAGCGTTGTGAAGGGTTTTGAATTGGGTGCCGTAGACTATATCGCCAAACCTTTTCGAGCCGCTGAAGTTATCTCTCGAATAAGCAATCAACTTCGACTTAGAAAATTTCAAAGGGAATTAATTACCAATGAAAACCTATATAGAAATATAGTAAATCGTATTCCTCAACTAATACTCAAGTTGGATACGGATAGAAAAATTACTTTTGCCAATCCGTCTTTTCAGTTTTTAGGGCATGACCCTGCCAACCTGATTGGGCAACCCCTAGAAAACCTTCTTGAAACCAATGCACAGGAATTGGCTGAAAAAATTGCAACCATGAATGTCGGGCCGCTAGCGGTACGAAACCTCGAAGTCGATTTTAAAATCAATGGATCTGCTTCCAAAAAATTCTATATCGATGCTTCTGGGATTTGGGATGTCCCTGATGAGAGTGTGTTTGATAGAAAGATAAAAAAGAATTTTTTAGGGACGCTATGCATTGCAAACACTACGCCATTCGAATAAGGGTTCCCTCTCAGGATGCGTTGGAAAACTCCTGCCAGTCCGACACTTTATGTCCATCTATCTTCCACATTTCTTCATGAGCATCATTAAACCCAGGATTGAACTGAATGGAACCATCTGGGTTATGGAAAATATTGTGGGAGGTTGCGCCTTCTTCATTGTGGACAAAGGCGGCTTTGGTTCCGTTAGGAAAATGCAGATTGAAACCCAACAAGCCCACTTCGTCATTCGATAATATTTCTAGAACCTGATAATCAGGCCATTTATGAAATCGAGGCATCTCCCGGAACATCATTTTGAAATGGTTGTGGTTGGCCAAAAAAGCTGAAAAAAATGCCAAACAGTTAAATACAGTTTCATCCACAATGGTTCTGGGTTTTTGTTGCAGATTTCCGTTTTCTGTCCATTTAAAATATTCTTCTTCAATTTCATAATCTGAACTGGAAATAGCATTACGAAGACTTTCATCAAAAAATTGATCGATACATTCAGGTAGTTTTAATTCACCAGCCTCTTTCGCCTGCCGTTTTAACTCTTCAAACTTTTCCAGAGTCGTTGGGCCAATCCATGAAAACGCAATTCCACTTGTGGGTCTTCCAAGACAACCGAATGGCTTGACCAGATAATCTTTATGCACAACCGTTCTTAAAATATTTGCAAGCATTTCCTGGGGAGCCACCATTTCAACTTTATGGCAATACAAAGTCAACTCACCTCGACTTACAAACTTATCATTTTTCTGGATATTTTCTAATCCCTCACCCTCTTCAAAAGCCTTTCTGGATTCTTCATAAAATTCCCAGTCCATATCTTCGATAGCATCCACTCTTAAAAGCGTGCAAAGCACTTCAAACGGATTGGCCTTGAGAGCTCTCATGTAAAGATCATGAAGAGTGTCGGCATAGTTTTGTGCCTTCTCTATATATTTAGAATACTCGTCCACTATGTTTGTCTCGTTATTTCTGATGAATATAGAATAGGCCTGAGTTTCTTATATTCATTTCACCTAGTAAATAAAAAAATTACTAATCTGCTAAACCATAGATGGTCCCATTACCTTGATAAACAACTCTAAGAGTTTTGGGTCAAAGTCACTGGACATTTGTTTAGTCATAATGGTCAAGGTTTCCATCGTATTCAAAGCTTTTTTATAAGATCTACGCGTTGATAAAGCATCGTAAACATCCATAATTTTGCATATCCGGGCATGCATGGATATTTCATCGCCTGAAAGCCCCTGCGGATATCCACCTCCCTTAAACTTTTCATGGTGCTGACCAGCCATGTTAATAACGATATCATTGTAACAACACATTCCCGTCAACATCCCTGCACCCTCAGGGGAATGAGCTTTAATCTGCTCAAATTCTTCGTCGTTTAATTTACCGTTTTTATTTATCAAAGAAGTATCTATCTTCGATTTTCCAACATCATGAAGCATACCCCCGAGCCCGAGTTGTTTAACATCGTCTTTTGGCAATCCTACTTTGGTACCAAAAGTCATGCAGTACAACCCTACATTCACACTATGAGTGTGCGTATAGTAATCCTTACTGGTAATTTTTGAGATACCAGCAAACCCGGCACCGGCTGTGGAAAGACAGTCTTCCATCATTTCCATAACCTCTCCCGATGACTCAAGTATTTTCGAAGAAGCGCTGTATTCGAAAAACTCTTTCATTACCCCCTTGGACACTTCATATACTTTTTTAGTTTTCGTTTCGAGAGGAACATTGGGATCGTCCATAACATTTCGCAGTGATTGCGTTGCATATTTGTAGTATTTAAAAAGGTCCTCTTCTCTAATATAAAACTCCTGTTCAATTTCCCCTTCTTCTAAAAGACGTAAAACTTTATCCTGATGTTTTGGATCCGTACTGGCAAACTTCACAAAGTTTTCAGAGTCTGATCTAAAAAAAATGTCAAACGATTCACCCGTTCCTTTGGCTAGAAACTCTATGTTAATCGGACGAAAACTTTTTGGATCGATTTCAGTAGTCATATTAGAAAAAAGAAAAATATACCTTGCTTACTGACAGCTTCTGCTGGAATGAATGAATATTTGCACATTATATCACCAAAACTATTCAACTCTGCCCACACTTTTTATTTCATTTATTTATTTTTTGAATACGCAGGGAAACAATCGGAAAAGCCGAATAACCAATGAAATTTCATACCTTTTGCCGCCACCCCTCCCGGGGCCAGAGGCAACCGCAAAATTGAAATTCAGCAAAACTAAGGAAGGAATTAAAGCTGATTTAGCATCCAGATAAATACAATGCTATTTACTGATTGATTCACATAGGGGAATACTTTTTGTTGGATCACTTAAAATTGTTCCCACGGTGGATGTGCGAAACAACTCCTCTATCAAATCTATCGAGTCATTCAACCTTTTATGCAATCGGCAAAGATTAGTCCCATGGGTTTTTAATTTTAGCGGACAGGTTTTAATATGCTTGATTGGATCCACCGCATTAATAACATTTAAGAGTGGCAGATTTTCGGGAGAATGCGCCAGCATATATCCGCCGTGCAACCCTTTTTTCGAATACACTACTTCGTGTTTTGCCAGCATCAGTAAAACTTTGGAAAGGTAGTGTTCTGGCACCTTGGTTTGTTTGGCAATTTCGGCCGTAGTATAAGGTTTGTCGGGATGCTGCCCTAAACAGACCACAGCGCGAAGAGCGTACTCTGAAGTTTGAGATATCATATTATCACCAATAAAAGATAAAAAGACCTTGACATCTATTTTATCAAGTTTTATATTAATTGCAATAGCGGATATAAATATAGGTTTATCTCCTTAGGTAGCTTTTCAGGAGAGAGACCAAGCAATTTATATTTTCTCAATGGAGTATCAGTAATAACGGCCAAGAGAGAATTCCTCTTTTAGCTATTCGCCTTATATTAACAAGGAGTTTGTAAAATGACTATTTTAAACCTTAAAAAGAAATTTAAGATACTGCCTCTTTTATTTGTGGTTGCCTGTTTAAACGGGACCCTAGCTTTTGCTGAAGTGGCAAAATTAACAACTGCTCCCGATGTTCCTCCTGCCATTAAGCGAAGTAAAGCCGAAACGGTAGTGGTGAACTTGCAAGCCAAGGAGTATGTAGGAAACCTCACCAAAGATGTTAAATATGGTTTCTGGAGTTTTGGCGGAACCGTCCCCGGACCTATGGCAAGACTTCGTGTAGGAGACAGCGTTGAATTTCATTTGTCCAACGCCAAGGGCAACACCCAACCTCACAACATTGATATTCATGCTGTCAATGGCCCTGGCGGGGGTGCTGCTTTCACCACGGTAGACCCTGGAGAAGAGAAAACTTTCACCTTTAAAGCCAAAGCAGCGGGACTTTATATTTACCATTGTGCGGCAGGTTCCATTGTTGATCATATCTCCAACGGCATGTATGGACTGGTTTTGGTTGAACCAGAAGGCGGACTTTCAAAGGTTGACCGCGAATACTATGTTATGGAAAGTGAGTTTTTCGCCTCTGAGCCTGAAAATGGTGTGGCATCTTTCGACATCCAAAAAGGTCTCGATGAGCACGCGTCCCATGTTGTCTTTAATGGCAAAGAAGGCGGGTTGCTTGGTGACAATGCATTAAAAGCCAAAGTGGGTGAAACTGTTCGTATTTATTTTGGCAACATAGGCCCCAACAGCATTTCATCTTTTCATATCATTGGTGAAATTTTCGACAA
>JABJCF010000345.1 GCA_018665625.1 Nitrospina sp.
AATTAGCGTCAATCTTTCTTCGACAAACCCCTAAGACGTCAACATCCCTCGACAAAAGTTCACGAATCACGGCCTGCCCAACAAAACCTGAGGCTCCCGTTACGACTATTTTTATTTAAAGTCAACAATATGTTCGGGACTAACATGAATATCTGCTGGAATATCCTGCGTTGCTTTTTTTCTCAGAACATCTTCGATTCGATTTGCATGAATAGGACCAACTCCAGGACGTTTGACCCAAATATTATCTTTTGAAAAAGTTTCCCCTGCCTTGATTGGAGCAATCGTAACCACAGTCGCAAAAGCGAAGTCAATGACCGGCTGCTCTTCGTCAAGAATAGTTTTTGTCCCACCCCTTGACTGCCAGATAGCATTCGTACCAGCTATCATTCTCTTCAATTCATCAGGCTCGATGGAAATACCAACATCAGGTCCAAACCAGGATCGAGAGGGGGTAAAATGTTTCTCTACAAGAGAAGCACCAAGAGCTACTGCCCCCAAGCAAGTCCAAATATTTATTGAATGGTCAGAAAGCCCGACTGGCATATCCGGAAACTCTCGGAGCAACTGTGATACAGCTCCTAATCTCACCTTTTCATAAGGGGTCGGATACATGCTAGTACAATGCATAAGAGCCAAAGGAACATCATGCTTTCGAATGACACTAACTGAACGTTTAACTGAATCAAAGTCATTCATTCCAGTCGAAAGAATCATCGGCTTACCCATAGCTGCAATATGGTCAAGTAGAGGAAGGTTGTTACACTCGCCAGAACCAATCTTAAAAGCCGGTACATCCATTTTATTCAAACGATCAGCAGCTTCTCGACTGAATGGAGTTGAAAGATACATCACCCCCTTATCATTACAATAGGCCTGAACCGTTTGCTCTTCATCCTTCGTTAGCTCACACCGTTTAATAATATCCCATAGTCTTTCATCAGAAATTTCCCCTGGTTTCATATCTGTTGGAATCATTTCCTTATCCGTTATATGGCATTGGAATTTAACCACTTCTGCACCAGCGTTAACAGCAGCATCAATACATTTTAAAGCTTTATCTAATTCTCCTTCATGATTTATTCCTACTTCTGCGATAACAAATGGAGGTTGATTAGGCCCAATAATACGGTCTTTTATTTTAAATTCAGACATGTTTTTATTTTATTTACATTCAAATAAGTTTCATTTGTAAACTTTGCCGCAAATTAATCACAAAACTATTTTTGATACAACACAGGGAATAGAATCCCCGCCTGAAAAAACTTGGTTAATGTGGGTGCAAAATTCTTTGGAAATAAAGATTTGCATTTTCAAAATGATTGCCAATTCTTAAAAAGTTTTTATGATTGGCGCCCTTTAAAAAAAGTTCGGTTTGTTTAAAAAGGCCAGGTTTGAAGTCTCTATCAAGGCAATCATTGATATCTAAAAAATCAACCGTAGCAGATTTTTTACGCTGAACTTTAAGTTTTTCAAGTGGCATCAATACCAAGCGATTATGTCGGGTAAGAATTTCAACCGACCAACGACCTGGTGCCAACCAATTAGCATGATAGGAAAATAAGGCTCCTAGTTTGGACACACCGGAACCAGTAAAAATAGCGGCACTCGGATGCCAGTCACAACCACCAGTTGTAAATGACTCAATTTCCCTAGGAACACCTCCTAGCATAAACGCCATATCCAACACATGTGAAGAATTAGCCAAAAACCAGTTCTTTTTTGCAACCTCACTTTTAACCCGATCTAGGATAACATGAGACCACTCCGTAAACTCAAAGTGAAATGATTGAACACCTCCATCCTCTATAATAACTTCTTGAGCTTTCAACACAGAAGCATAAAACCTTCTATTATAAGCAACCCATACTTTGGTTCCTGTGGCATCAGCTCTATTTTTCACCCGTTTGATCTCTTCGAGATTGATTCCACCAGGCTTTTCCAACAAAATATCCCGAACGCCACATTCCATAAGGTCAATTGCAGTTTGAGAAAGTTCCTCCAGATTTACTGCAACAATTGCCGATTTGATATCATTATCTCTATTTTTTTTCCAACCAGCAACACCACCGGGTACTGCTTCAATTCCAGTATCAGAAAAAAATTTTTTTACGCCAGATTTACTTTTTCCCACAACTTCGAAATCAATCTCCAATTTCGTAAGGACCTTACTATAGTCCCTTGCCATAGCACCTGCACCAAATAAAACAACTTTTTTTGATTTCAGGTTATCGGACACCGTTTAATTTCCTTTCCTTGTATCCTTGACATTTGGTTTAATAAAACTTTAATGAAACTAAG
>JABJCF010000346.1 GCA_018665625.1 Nitrospina sp.
GCCTGGATACCGCTAAAGCCCTTAGATCCAGTTGGCCCGGCGTGGTCTTTAAAAACTCTAAAACAGTGTTCTCAGGATGAAACGCCAATGGAATGAAAGTTACAAATCCATTCGTCCTATCCTGAAGTTCTCTTAGCCGAACTAAATGGTCGGCCCTTTCTTCCACCGTTTCCAAATGACCGTATAACATGGTCGCATTACTTCTTAATCCCAGACCATGAGCCGTTTCATGAACATGTAACCAGTTTTCCCCAATTAATTTCTCGCCGCAAATCTTTTTCCTCACTCTTTTTGCAAAAATTTCGGCACCACCTCCAGGGATCGATCCCAAGCCTGCCTCTTTGAGTATAATCAGGGTTTCATCAAGAGGGCGTTGGGCCAACTCTGCCAAATAACCCAGCTCAATAGCGGTAAATGCCTGAATATGAACATCCGGGAAACGTTCCTTCAAACCTTTCAACATATCCATGTAATATTCAAAAGGCAGGTCAGGGTGAAGCCCACCCACAATATGAAACTCGCTTACATCTCCACCATTATATTGTTCCGCATCTGAGAAAATCTCCTCCAACGACTTTTCATAGGCATGGGGATGATCTTCTTTCACACCAAAAGCACAAAACTGGCAACTGTGAATGCATATATTTGTAGGGTTGATATGACGGTTGTGAATAAAATACGTGGTGTCGCCATTAATCCTTTCACGGACTATGTTGGCCAGATAACCAACACCCAATAAATCTGGGGTTTTCCAAAGAGTTATGCCCTCTTCTAAAGACAACCGCTCCTGGGCCATAACCTTTTCATAGATAGGATTTAAATTTTTATCTTCGAACTCAAAAAGCATAAAAAGCCAGACGCATTAAATTATTAAGGAAGTAGGAATTATACTAGATTTTGCCTAAAGTGAGCAATAAAGTAATTAACCACCCTCTACACCCATACACAGTCGGCGACAACAAAAACCATAAGACCTATACTGATAATTCCATTCATATTGAAAAATGCAACATTTATTTTTGAAAGATCATCTGGGCGGACCAGTGAATGCTCGTAAATCAACAAACCCCCGACAATCACCACTCCCGCAAAATATAGAATGCCAAGGTCGCTAACAGACTGCAAAAGAATAAGCAGAAAAAGAATCATCAAGCCATGAGATGCAAAGGAAATGCGCAGTGCATTTTCAACACCAAACTTTTGCGGAATGGATTTCAACCCACTATCACGATCAAAATTCACATCCATGCAAGAGTAAAGGATATCAAACCCAACCAACCAGAAAACTACCGCCGCCCCGAGAAGCAATGAAACAAAAGATATCTCTTCACGAATCGCAACCCATGCCCCAATCGGCGCAATCGAAATGGCAAGCCCCAACCAGAAATGCGAATAAGCCGTAAACCGTTTGGTCAGGGAATAAAAAAACACAATAACCAAGGCCACCGGTGACAAATAGAGAGCAAGCAGATTTAACATCCCCGCCGCAAAAATAAAAATCGCAGAAGACACAATCAAAAACAGCCAGTAGCTCTTCACATCGACTTGCCCCGAAGGAATCGCCCTACCCTGAGTACGCGGATTCCTCATATCAAATCGTGCATCCATAATTCGGTTAAAAGCCATAGCCGCACTTCTTGCACCCACCATGCAAACTAAAATCCACAGCAATTTTTCAAGTTCAGGCATCCCCTCTGCAGCAATAAAAGCGCTCATTACTGCGAATGGCAATGCAAAAACCGTGTGCTGAATTTTAATATCCGCGAATATAGCTGAAAGTTTAGCCAGCAAAACAATCTCCCTCAATCACTTAAACGATCTGCAAAAAATATATGATACATTAATCAACTTAATCAAAACCTGCACATCCAAAATGAATAATTACAGACAACTCCTGATACTCCTCGTTCCCTACAAGAAAGCATTGTATGTTGGTGCTGTTTGCCTGATCATTGCCTCGTTGACCAATCTCGCAGTACCCCTCTATATCAAAAAACTGGTAGACGTGGTCATGGTTGAGAAAAACATGGCGTTGATGAACAACCTGACCCTGAGTATTGCCGGACTTTTTCTCTTACAACTCATTTTCTCGACCGCACATAATTATTTGTTTGACCTGACTGAAAAACGCGCCATCACCGATTTTCGCATCAAACTATTCAAACATCTGCATACGCTTTCACTCAGTTTCTTTGTCAAGCGGCGTACCGGTGAAATCGTCTCCCGAATGACAAACGATATCACCACTATTGAAAATATTGTGACCGACCTTCCGGCCACATTATTGCAACAGTCCATTCGACTGTTTGGCGGCATTATAATTATCACTTATATGAACTGGAAGCTGACCTGCCTGATTCTGGTTCTTGCGCCTGTTCTTGTAGTGTTCGCTCGAACATTTGGCCGCAAACTAAAAAAGCTGTCCACAGAAATTCAAGACAAGCTCGCCGTGTCCACCACCATACTCGAAGAAAACATTTCCTGTATACAAGTCGTAAAATCTTTCGTGCGCAGCAAACTTGAAAACCAACGCTTTGACAACGCCGTTGAAGACAGTTTTCAATCCGCTAAAAAACGCGTGATCATATCTTCATTTTTTGGTCCGAGTATCGGGTTCATCGCTTTCTCCACATCACTTATTTTGCTGTGGTATGGCGGACGCGAAGTCATCCTCGGAGAAATCAGTCCCGGGGAACTCATCGCCTTCATCCTTTACGCAACCATCATCGCAGGACCTATGGGAAGTTTCGCACGCTTGTACGCCCGCATGCAAGAAGGAGTCGGAGCCAGCAAACGTGTTTTTGAAATCCTCGCTATGGAAGGCGAAGTTCGTGACCTGCCCGAAGCCAAACCCCTGCCGCGCATCGCTGGAAAAGTAGAACTCGACGACGTTCACTTTCACTACCGAGAAGACCAGGAAGTAATAAAAGGCATCAGCTTCACGGTGGAACCGGGGCAAACCATAGCCCTGGTAGGACCAAGCGGCGCCGGCAAAAGCACCCTGGTGCAACTGCTCCACCGGTTTTACGATCCGATAAAAGGAGAAATCCGCATCGATGGAATTCCCATAAAAACCGTTCAACAATCTAGTTACTGGGAACAGATCGGCATCGTGCCGCAAGAAACGATTCTGTTTGGCGGAACCATTTTGGAAAATATTGAATACGCCAAACCCGGAGTGACCAAAGAAGAAGTCATAGAAGCTGCAAAAGCCGCCAACGCACATAACTTTATTATGGAAACACCTGAAGGATATGAAACGATAGTAGGAGAAAAAGGCATTCGCCTTTCAGCAGGACAACGTCAACGCATCGCCATTGCCCGGGCCATCTTAAAAAATCCGCGCATCCTGATTTTGGATGAAGCTACTTCAGCGTTGGACAACGAATCCGAACTACTCATTCAAGACGCATTGGAAAAGTTGATGCAGGGCCGCACCTCGTTCATCATTGCGCATCGACTTTCCACTATTCATAATGCTGAACGAATAATCGTTCTCGATAAAGGCAAACTGGTCGAAAGCGGCAACCACAAACAATTAATGGAGCAAGAAGGTCTTTATCACAAACTCTATACCCTCAAGAGTTTGCAAATGGTTGAGGAACCTAACGCGGAATCGCAATAACTCCTTCCAATGCAAAATATATTTTATACTGAACATCTTAAGACTCGGCTTAAGGCCAGAAATATCCCCAACCATTATCCAGAAGAAATATTTCTACATCCCGAGACTAATTTTATCGATAACATTGAAGGCCATATAATCGCGATTAAAAAGCTTGAATATAATGGTAAAGTTAGAGACATGATGGTAGCATACGATGAAGCTAATAGTGAGGTTTCTATAATTACCATTCACCCTATTTCCCTCGAAGATATAAACAAGCGAAGACGAACAGGGAGGTGGACAAAAATATGAAACAAAAATATTACTATGATGAGAAATCCGATTCGCTGTTTATTCATTTAAAAGATGGACCCGAAGAACGATTCGAAGAAACTGCTCCTGGAATACATGTTGAATTTAATGATAAAGACGAGATGATAGGTATAGAAATCCTTAAAGCATCAAGGTTTTCGGATAGGGCCAAAAAGTCATTTCACAAATAATGCCCGCCTTTCTTTACCAAATTTATTGTTAGCAAACAGCAGCCCCCCCCTAAAGACTTAAGAAAAACAGCCATGAACGACAACGTACAAAACGATTACTCGGCTTTAAAATCTCATTATCGGTTTACAAATGAGGACCAAACGTTCTTACTTGAGATGCAGCCGCAAATCGCAGAATTCGCCGATGATTTCCTGGAAGGTTTTTACGAGTTCATCTGGAACTTTGGCAAAACTGCCGACTTCTTAAAAGATGAAGAAATCCTCAAACGCCACCGCGGAATGATTCGCCAATGGTACATGGATCTGTTCGGAGGAAGTTATGACATCACCTACTTCCTTAAGCTATATAAAATTGGTGAAACCCATGTCCGCCTGGGGCTCCCCACCCATTATGTGAACGCAGCGTTTAACTTTGTCCGTGTTTTTACTATCGGCAAGATTCAAACGCATTGCAAAGAAAGTGAAACACTCACAGAAAGAGTTCAGGCGTTTGAAAAAATTCTCGATATCAACTTGGATGTTTTAACCAGTTCCTATCGTCAGGAAGAAATGAGTAAATACCTGTCTCTTTCTCTCACTGAAAAAACTTTATTGGGTTGGCTAAAGAAAACCAGCGCCTACTTCAACTATCTGCTCGCCGGCGCACTCGTGATGGTGGCGACTTTTGCGATTGGATTGTTTGTATACGATGTTTACTTACTATTTTCTGGAAAGAATGAGGTAGAGGAAGGCATCCTGACCATTCTGGGAAGTTTATTGATCTTGTGGGCCGCCATAGAACTAATTCATCAGGAGATGGAACATTTACGCGGCGGGAGTTTTGCGCTCGAAGCATTTATTACCCTGGCTATCGCAGCACTCATTAGGAAAATTTTAATCTTTTCACTTTCTCCCGCGAAAACAACAGACGTTGTCATGTACGGTGTTTTAGTTCTTTGTCTCGGTATTTCCTATTGGCTGATCACGCATCGTTCGCAACCCATAAAAAAATAAAGACTGTTCAATCTCTCTTTATTTTAAAGGTCTGGATTTGGTGATTGCCCCAGTCGGCGACATAAACTTTGCCTTGAGGACCAACGGCAACATCGGTAGGGCCATCGAACTGCCCGGCACCCTGCCCCTTGCCTCCCCATTGGGTTAAAAAACATCCATCGGCGGTGAACATCTGCACACGGTGATTATAAAAATCCGCGACATATAAATCCCCACTCTTATCACTGGCGATGCCTGACGATACGCGAAAGCCTCCGCCTAAGAAACCCAGGCCGCCAAACTGAGAAATAAAATCACCTTCTGACGAAAATCTCTGCACACGATTGTTATAAGCATCGGAAACATAGAGAGCATTATTTAATCCAACAGTGATCCGGGTGGGATAATTAAAATTGCCTTCCGCACCCACAAAGAAATTCAAAAAAGATTTCACAATAGAAACCACCTGATACTCGCCCCATTCTTTTATAAAGTTTCCCTGCAAATCAAACTTCTGTACGCGATGGTTGTAAGTATCAGTGACAAAAATATTTTGCTGCGAATCAATGGCTAACCCGGTGGGCGAATTGAACTGCCCGGCATTTTTGCCCGAGCTTCCCCATTGCATGAGAAACTTTCCATCAGAAGTAAATTTCTGAATGCGGTCGAGTTCGTAATCGGCGACAAAAATATTCCCTTCAACATCCACTGCCAACCCC
>JABJCF010000347.1 GCA_018665625.1 Nitrospina sp.
AATTATTTTTGAAGGTTCGGTAGATCATATAATTTTAAATGGCGATGAGGAGCAAATAAAGCAGGTGGTATGGAATTTGTGTATCAATGCCCTGGAAGCTATGACAGTAGGAACGCTTTCAATTAAATTAAGAGGAGTTTCAAATTATCATAGCCAAAATTTTCACTCGAATCGAAGAGGAGTAGTTTTAGAGGTTATCGATCAGGGATGTGGTATAGCACCCGATCAAATGGAAAATATTTACGATCCTTTTTATTCTAGTAAAAAGAATGGCGTTGGTCTTGGTTTAGCAACGGTATATCAAATTGTCCATAGAAATGAGGGCGCCTTGGATGTAAAAAGTATTCTCGGTAAGGGAACCTCTTTCATCGTATTTCTTCCAGACCTTGAAACTTCATTATCCTTGGCCTCCAATTTATAAAGGAATCTAAAATGTCTGAAACAGGCGGACCAATAAAAATAACGGATACATCTGAAATTGCTGTTTGCACATGCATGCAATCAAATCATTGGCCTTTTTGTGATGCAACTCATCATACGACCGGGGGAGAACCTGAAATTTTGCAACTCGATAAAACAAAAACCTATTACCTTTGTGGTTGCTATAGAACCAAGAAACGTCCCTTCTGCGATCGTTCGCACGAAAAAATAAAAAAATCCTGATTAATAATTTCAGCTATTTGTGACTCAACCTTTCCTTTTCATAATCAAGCCAAATTAATTTTTATAATGCGCGTACGAAAAATTTTTATAAAATTCCCTTTCCTGTTTATTTTTCTAACTATTTTATTTGGCAACATTCTGCTTGCCTCAGGTTGTATGTCAGTTGTTAAGGAAGGTGCCAGAGAGAATATGGTGTTCATCCCTGAAGGTTCCTTCACCATGGGATTCGCAATTGATAATGATCATGAATGGGGTGATATGGATGAAGAACCTGTGCACTCGGTCAACCTTTCTTCCTATTGGATTGATAAATATGAAGTGACCAGCTCAGATTTTTCGGCGTTTTTAAATGAAAATAAAAAGGATGCTCATCGCTTCATCGAGATCGCTCCCTCCGTTACAGTTCAATTTGAAAATAGTGTTTATAAACCCAGGGAAGGTCTGGAAAATTATCCTGTTAACCGTGTCTCATGGTTTGGTGCCGATGCCTATTGCAGATGGAAAGAAAAGAGGTTGCCCACCGAAGCAGAATGGGAGAAAGCAGCAAGAGGAACAGACCAAAGAATTTTTCCCTGGGGAAACCAATTCCCCGATAACAGCCGGGTCACCTTTAGAAGAAAATTTAGTGAAAAAGGATTTCAGGTAATGGAACCAGTTGACGGGATGCTCAATGGCATTTCTCCATATGGTGTTCATCATATGGCAGGCAATGTATGGGAGTGGGTGTCAGACTGGTTCGACGCTGCGGTATATCAGGATGAAAACAGGATAGACCCCAAGGGGCCGAAAACTGGAATAAGTAAAGTTTTAAGAGGGGGAAACTGGTATTACAAAGCCTACTATATGAGGACGACCTACCGATTTAATGAAAGGCCAGAAGTTTTTAAAGTCTGGCAAGGTTTCCGTTGCGCCCAGCGTGACGCTGGACTCAATTAGCCTTTGTCCCAAAAATAATCAGGGCGAGTAATGCACTTTACGATAGCCATCTACGTTAGCGATTTTTCCTTTTGAGAGCTTTTTTAAGCATCCAGGGAATGTTAACTTTTGTTTTACAGAATTTATAAATTGCTTCATTCAAAGTTAACAACGAACAGTGGTCGGTCAATATCCCAGCTTCACTGCAGTTGGAAACGACCACCGGATTATCCCGTTTCCATGTGGTAAAGGCCCAACTGAACCATTGTTTGGAAACGGACATGGATTTCAATGTGCGAAGTTGTTGATAATTCATATCAGTTTCTAAGACAATGCTATCTTTTTGTCTTTCCACCATTGCCTTGAGGCCCTTCCCTGCTGCCTCGCTCCCATGGCTGTGCGAATTTTTTTTGGGATAAGATAAATCCTGACCTATAAAAAGAATTGGATTGCATCCCGCCTGAAAGGCAAGGTCATAGGTAACAGATAAAACAGTTCCGCCGGGTGTCAGAATGCCTACCTGTGGAACCATCTTTTGGATTTCTACAAGAGTTGGAATATCGGGTGCGAATTTATTAAAAAATAAAACTTCACCCTGCCACATCTCCAGAATATTCGGATGAACAATGGTAGGAACCACAAGTGTAATTCCATGTTGGGGAACGTTACTGAGAAATCGGGCAATTTCTTCTTGAGGATCTAAAACTACTACAAAATTTGGAACGATACCTTGTGACAGCAAAGGCTTAAGTGCTGCATCGCAACAGAGGATAATAGCTTTTTCGCAAGCCTTGCGGAGGTATCTAATATTTTTATCCAGAGATGGACCAGCCCCAACAACTATGCAGGGGATATCACGAAATTTATTTTTTAGTGCAATAACTCCGGGGTTTCTTTCTATGGCATTGCGGTTACTTAAAAAATTTCGTTGCCAGATCTGATTGAAACGAAGGAGAGTTGCAGATTTAACTTCGCGGATTTGTTCTTCGCGGTTCATAAATATAATGTAACAAAGTCACCTGCCAGTAACAAGTGAACAAAAAAAAGACCCGGACA
>JABJCF010000348.1 GCA_018665625.1 Nitrospina sp.
CATCTCAATCAGCTTTCAATAAAACTACGTAGTTTTTTACTGCGGCTTGGATGACGTAGTTTTCGTAGAGCCTTGGCTTCGATCTGACGGATTCGTTCACGGGTGACCGCAAAATCCTGCCCGACTTCTTCAAGTGTATGTTCAGAGTCCATTCCTATCCCGAATCGTTTGCGCAAGACACGTTCTTCTCTGGATGCCAGCGTAGACAAAACGTTTAAGGTTTGATCTTTGAGATTTCTTTTGACCACCGCATCGATAGGTGAGAGAATTTTTTTATCTTCAATGAAATCTCCAAGATGGCTATTTTCTTCTTCGCCGATAGGCGTTTCCAGTGAAATCGGTTCTTTGGCGATTTTTAGCACCTTTCGAACTTTGTCAACGGGAAGAGACATTTTTATAGCTATCTCATCGGGGGTCGGTTCTCTTCCTAGTTCTTGAACGAGATGTCGAGAAACTCTGATGAGCTTGTTTATAGTTTCAATCATGTGCACAGGGATTCGGATGGTTCTTGCCTGATCGGCAATGGCCCGTGTAATAGCTTGTCGAATCCACCATGTTGCGTAGGTTGAGAATTTATACCCGCGCTGATATTCAAATTTATCAACAGCCTTCATAAGACCGATGTTGCCCTCTTGGATAAGGTCGAGGAACTGAAGGCCGCGGCTGGTGTATTTTTTGGCGATACTGACTACCAGTCGGAGATTTGCTTCTGCCAGTTCTCGTTTTGCGGTTTTTTCTTTTACTCTTCCGCGGGCAATGGAGCGAACGGTTGCCAGTAAGCTGTCTTTGCTGGTTTGTGTTTCTTTCTCAATCTTTTTAATTTTGCGACGCCCGCCTTGAATCTGTTTAATAAAACTATCGTACTGGGCTCGTGTGATTACTTTGCCAATCGGCAGTTTTACACTTTTTTGCTTGGTCCAGTTTTTTGCAAGTTTTTTCACTCCTGCAAGAGTCATGCGGAGTTGTTTTTCGATATCGCGTTCCTGCTTTCCAGCTTCCCGGTATTCTGCAGCGATTCCGTAAATTTTTTCAATGTTTTCATCCATGACATCATTAGAAAGTCCGAGACTTAAAATCATTTTCTCTACTATCTTTTGCTGCTTTAACGCCTGGTCGGTGACTTTTGCGAGCATTTTTTCTGATAATTTTCCACCCTCTATCCGATCGCGAAACTTTTCCAGTTTTTGACACTCGCCTTTGAGTGCTTTTACCCGTTTCTGCAGATTTTTGATTTCCTTTTTTTCAGCTGCCTCTTTTCCGTCTTCTGGCTCGGTTGCTTGAATGATGTTGAAAATCCGGACTTCCCCATTTTTAACCTGCTCAGTCAGGGATGTGAACTCACGAATAGTAAGCCCACAATTGGCAACTGCAGCAAGAACTTCATCCTGCCCGGCTTCAATTCGTTTAGCGATTTCCACTTCGCCTTTACGAGTTAGAAGAGAAATGGTGCCCATTTCGCGGAGGTACAACCTGACGGGGTCATCAATTGAAACAGAATCAGACTTGGAAGCCTGCACATCATCCTCAGCGCCATCTTTCTTGTCTCCCTTGGCGGCAGCAATTTTTTCCCCTTTTACAGAGGTGTCAACGATGGCAATTTCGTTTTCACTGAAAAGGGCCATGAGATCGTCGATTTGTTCGGGGGTGACGACATCTGAAGGTAAGACATCATTGACCTCCTCATACGTCAGGTAACCTTTTTCCTTGCCTTGTGAAACCAATTGATTGATTTCAGAAACATGAGTCAATTTTTCCATTGTGGCCATCTGGACAATTTCTCCTCTTACTCTAAGTTGTAATAAAACTGCATTAATGAGTTAAAGCTAATTGCATTTCACGAAGTTTATTTTGAAGTTCGCGCGACTTTTCTACCTGGCCGGCCATTTCAGCTTCGTTGCGTTGTTGTTTGACAATTTTAATTTTCGATTTGATGTGAACGTTATTAAATTTAGCGACACAATCCGAAATGGTTTTTTCAGGTGAATCAAACTCAATAGGTTCTAGTCCAAATTGGGTTAAACGGCCCCTGATTTCCGGGTCATCGGTCTCGTCTATGAGTTTGTCTATTTCAAGGTCCTCATCTTCATTGATCTTTTGCATGCAGGTCGTTGCAATAGATTTCAGTGCCGGATTGGAAAAGTCCTCAGGGTTAACAGCTTCCAGAACCCTTTGGGCGATTTCCTTATCGGAAAGAATTAGATGAACTAAATGTCTTTCCAGATTTAATGTGGAACTCGTTCTTGTTTCCGGGATATCAACCCTGGCCTGATTACGAGAAAAAGACTTTTTCAGTTCAGTTAAAAATGATGCATCATCAATTTTCGCCTTAAAAGAAAAGTATTCCAATAGTCCATTCCGCTCAACCAGGTTCTGAATTTTCCCAACCATGGGCAAGACCTTGTTGGCCATTTCCACCCGTTCAGATGGGGAACTGCCATTTTTGCCTGCAACAACAGTATCAATATAGGATTCCAAATAAGGCTTTGCGGTTTTAATTTTTTCCAGAAATTTTTCGGCTCCATTTTCCTGGATATACGAATCCGGGTCTTGCCCTTCCGGCAAAAAGACGGTTTTGACATGGATGCCTTTTTCGTGGAGTACCTCGAACCCTTTATCTGCGGCAGACCGGCCTGCATTGTCTGAATCGAATACCAGTACTACCGAGCTGGCGTAATTTCTCAGCATTGCAGCCTGTTTTGAGGTCAAAGCCGTTCCACAAGTTGCTACAGAGTTCAAAATTCCATATTGAGTGGCTCTCATCTGGTCGAGGTAACCTTCGACTAAAATTGCCTGATCTTCCTTGCGAATGGCTTGTTTGGCAATATCCATCCCGAATAGAACCTGGCTTTTTTGATAGAGCGGAGTTTCCGGCGAGTTCAGGTATTTTGGGTTATCGCCCTCTGCAATGGCACGACCGCCAAACCCGATAACACTGCCATGATTATCTTTGATGGGAAAAATCACCCGACCGCGAAACCGGTCATAGACTTTCGACCCTTCCTCTTTTTCTATGACCAGACCCGACTGCAACACTGTTTTTCGGGAAAGGTTTCCGGTTTTTTGTAAATGGCTGGTCAGTCCTTTCCATTCTGGCATAGCCCAACCGATGTTGTATTTATCCAGAACCTCTCCCGTAAAATGGCGACCTTTTAAATAGTCTCGAGCTGCCAATCCTGCTTCTGCATCGTTGAAGAGAGAATGGAAATATTTCGCCGCCAGTTCATTGGCTTTTTTAAGCTCTTCCCGTTCTTTATAAGCAGGGTCGTTCAGGTTACCTGTATTGGGCTTGGGAAGGGGAACGCCGGCGCTCTCGGCAAATTGCCGGACAGCATCTATAAATGAAATGCTTTGAATTTCCATTACAAATTTAAAGACGTTTCCACCTGCACCACATCCGAAACAGTGATAAATCCGCTTTTCAGAGCTGACCGTGAACGAAGGTGTCTTTTCTGAGTGGAAAGGGCAAAGGCCTTTAAAGTTTTTGCCGACTTTTTTTAAGGCGACATGCTGAGAAACCACTTCGACAATGTCGGTGCGGTCTCTAACTTCATCAATGACGCTGTCGGGGATGGAATAGTTCAATATATAAGAAAGTAATTGGGTATCTTTGTGTTTATGAAAGATACAAAGTTAATTTAAATATTCGTTTGCCAGATCCTTAATTAAGGCGTTGTCGGCTTTTCCTTTAAATTCTGGAACCAGAGTTTTCATGATTTTTCCAAAATCTTTCATACC
>JABJCF010000035.1 GCA_018665625.1 Nitrospina sp.
AACATATGAAAGGAGAGCAAACCAGAAAGTTTCTATACTCTATTCTCGGAGATAACGATTCGCAAAAAATATTGAGACTGATGCACGAAACAGAAATTCTTGAGCAACTGTTGCCAGAGTTTGGCCTGGCTCACTGCAAGGTCAACCACGACTTCTATCACCACTACACGGCGGACGAACATTCGTTACGAATCATCCGATTTCTGGAAGAGTTGCAATCATTTACTCTGGACAACCCCACCGATCTGGTAGCTCTTTATGAAGGTTACGAACATAAGAAAACCTTGAAGTTCGCAGCCCTTTTGCAATCGGCAGGCACTCTTTCCAATATGGATGGGGAGTCGGGACTGACCGGATTTTTAAAATTCATCGGTGAGCGGTTGCATTTACAGCAGGATGAAAAAGAGTTGTTGGAGTTTTTAATAAAGAACGTTTTTGAAATGGTTGAAACCGCTTTGCATCAGGACATCCATCAACCCACAGTAATCCAAAAATTCGCTACGACGGCCAACAGTCCCGAGCGTCTGGCGGCATTGTATCTTTTCAGTTACGCAGAGTTGCGTGCCGTGGCACCAGGCACATTAACCGCCTGGAAAAAGCTTTTACTCTCTGAGCTTTACGAACGCACTTTGAAATATCTGCAAGAACCAGAATCACTGGACCGACACCCACAAGCAACAAGAGTCAGAGTTTTTAAAGCCTTGCACGGCGAACTACCCGTGGCTGACATTGAATCGCACCTTCGCCTCATGCCAGAAGATTACCTCATGACGGCGAATTCTGAAGAAGTGGCTTTGCATATACGGTTGATGCGCTCACTTAAAGACAAGCCTTTCATATTGCACCACGAATTCAATGAGACTGGCGGCTATCACAACATCACATTATCCTGTGTTGCCGGACAGGATTCGTTTAAAAAACTGGTGGGTGTCTTAACTGCAAAAAGCCTGAACATCCTTGGCGCTCATATATATCTCAAAAAAGATGGATTCGTAATTGTGTCGGTCCAAGTTGAAGTGAACCAGATCGCCACCGGAGACAATATTGAAATTTGGAAAGAGGTCAAGCAGAGCCTTTTGGAACTATTCTCAAAGGACACCAATTTACAGAAAATGATGCGGTCGCGGACCCGCTTCGCAGGCGAGCAAAAAAATTCAGATAAAGCGATCGTGCCTAGAATTCAAGTAGAAAGAGAAACCGCAAACACCTTTACCACCATTCGTGTTGAAGCTCGCGACCATATGGGGATGCTTTATAAAATCGCATCGGTATTTGCAGATTTCGGAATTCTCATCCACCGGGCTAAAATTTCCACTCAAGGCGACCGAGGTATCGACGTTTTCTATGTCTCATTAAAAAATCAACGTGTAACATTCCAAAAACTGATGAGTCAGTTCAAAGCAAATATGATCAAAACCTTAATGATAGAGAAACTCGAAGACGTCCCCTAGCAGGGCAAGCCCTGCAGCTAAAAGGTCTATGCCTTTTCAACGATACAATTACCTTAAAGCTTCTGGAGAAAAATTTTAAATAACTCCCCCTGTTAAGGGGGATTGAGGGGGTTAATAAATTGCGTTTCTTTTTATCTATTTGGGTGCTCTTAGGCGGAGTCTTATTACTGTCTGTCTCGCTAGCTTTTGCAGAAACGATAGACTCTGAAACCGGGCGCGATATCTTTTTCAAGCACTGCAAAGCCTGTCATGGAGATAAAGGAGACGGCAAAACCTTCGCTGCGAACGTGCTGAATCCGCCGCCGAAAGATTTCACCTCAGAAAAATCAAAACAAGAACTAACAAAAAAACGGATGGTCCTCTCGGTTACCGAAGGCAGAAAAGGCACCGCCATGATGCCCTGGAAGTCACGTTTTTCTATAAAGGAAATCCAAGCCGTGGTTTCCTACATTAGAAAAGAATTGATGGGACATCCTTAAGAAATAGAAAGTATTTTTACTTCCTCACTTCTTTACCCAATTTTTTTTCGATCGAAGCGATTTTAGATTCCAGTCTTCCAGATTTGCCTTCACGATAATCGATCTTGATACCACAGGTGATGCGTTTGCAGTCCGAGCGCATGGTTTCATAGCACTGCTTGACCACCCCCATAACCTCATCGAACTCGCCTTCCAATACCGTTCCCATTGGATTCAGCCGATAAGGCACTCCGCTTTCATCGATAATTTTTAAGGACCGACTGACTTGATCACTAACGCTTTCCCCTTTATCCATCGGGCTCATACTGAATTCCAGCAATATCATTTGAACGTCCTCAAAGCATGTTGTTAAAACCCCATAAAATCAGGGGATTTATTACGATTGTCCTTGCATTTTAGGGGGGAATTATGAAATGATCAACAAATCCCATACATCTTAGTGGTTGCGGGAAATCCAAGTAAAGGTGGTACACGTTTTTTGGCAAAGCTCGACGATCTGCGCCAGCAGATTGATAAAATTGACGACCAGCTTTTAAAGCTGATCAATCGTCGTGGCCTTTTGGCCCAACAAATAGGTGAAGAGAAATCCCGTCAAGGGAAGGCCACTCATTTTCATGTGCCCCAACGTGAGCGTGCTATTCTCGAAAGGCTGAACGGCCAGAGCAAAGGTCCGTTTCCTGCATCGTCTATCAATTCTATCTTTCGCGAACTATTTTCCGCTACATTGGCTTTAGAAAAGCCTTTGAAGATTGCTTTCCTTGGTCCAGAGACCACGTTCAGCCATCAAGTTGCCATTAAGCACTTCGGTCACTCCTGCAAATTCAATCCCTGCGCTAATATTGAATCCGTTTTCTCCGATGTGGAACTCGGTAATTCAGATTATGGAGTGGTTCCTGTAGAAAATTCTATTGAGGGTGTTGTCAATCTGACGCTCGATTGTTTTGTCGATTCCCCGTTACATATTTGCGATGAGGCCCAACTGGCCATTTCTTTATTTCTGCTTGCAGGGAACACCGATCGAAAAAAAATCACAAGGGTTTATTCGCATCCGCAACCCCTGGCACAAAGTCGAAACTGGCTGAACCGTAACCTCCCAGATGCAGAACAGATGCCTGCTTCAAGCACGGCGCAGGCCGCAGAACTTGCTAAAAAAGAAAAGGGATCGGCGGCCATTGCCGGGCAACTGGCAGCTGATGTTCATGGCTTAAAGATAGTCGCTAAAAATATTCAGGACCGTGCTGAAAATCACACCCGGTTTTTGGTGATCAGTAAGGATCAAGCCAAAAGAGCAAAAAAGAACAAGACCTCTATTATGTTTTCCATAGCAGATGAGGCGGGGTCATTACTGAAAACGCTACAACTGTTCGCAAAAAATAATATCAGTCTTACCAAAATCCAATCACGGCCCTTACGGAACCGTCCCTGGGAATATTTGTTTTATGTCGATTTCCTCGGACATGTCGAAGACAAAGCCGTAGAGCGGGTACTAAAGGCCCTTAGCAAACGGGCTTTGTTATTCCGGGTTCTAGGTTCTTATCCTGAACAGGGGTTGAAACAGGCATGAAGTTATTTGAAAAGATGGCCATCATTGGTGTGGGTCTATTAGGAGCTTCATTGGCAAAAGCCTGTCGTAAATATAATCTTGTCGAAAATATATCAGGGTTCGGCCGTAATCGCGAAAACCTGGAAAAGGCAAAATCTCTCGGAGTCATCGACCATTGCGCTGAAGACCTGACAGATGCAGTGAAAGATGCTGATCTGATCGTTCTTTGCACCCCTGTTTCACGAATTGTTCCATTGATCGAAAGCATTTTACCTCATCTTAAAGCGGGTGCCGTGATTACGGATGTGGGTTCGGTGAAAGGACCTCTAGTGCACGAGGCAGACAACTTGATGCCTGAAGGAATTTTCTTTGTCGGATCACACCCAATTGCAGGCGGTGAAAAATCTGGGTTAGAAGCATCGCGGGAAGATTTGTATCTCGACGCAAAATGTATTTTAACGCCAACCCCTAAAACAGATACGAATGCATTGGAAAAAGTAGGTGCGCTTTGGGAATCGGTAGGCATGGACACACTCACACTTGATGCAGACGAACATGATTTTGTTTTTGGCGCGGTGAGCCATTTGCCTCATATCGTCGCTTATGCCCTGATGAATACTTTAGGAACACTTCGCACTCAACAGGATCATGAGGTCACCGCGTATTCTGGCGCAGGGTTGAAAGACATCACACGTATAGCATCAGGAGACCCTGTGATGTGGCGTGACATCTGCCTTTCGAATCAATCTCATTCGTTAGACTTGATAGACCGGTTCCAGAAAACATTGAATGAAATGCGTGACGTGATTGCAAGAAAAGATGGGCAGGCTCTAGAAGAAGCATTTGCTGCCGCCAATAAATACAGGATGAAGGTAATCTGACTCCATGATCATCGCCATTGATGGACCGGCAGGCAGCGGCAAAAGTACTATTGCAAAATTTATAGCGAAAAAACTGAACTACCGTTACATCGATACCGGTGCTATGTACCGGGCCGTTGCCTGGTCAGCGAGTAACAAGGGCATTGGTTTGGATGATGAGAATGCCGTCGGCGAATGGGTTAAAGAGTTGAAAATTGAATTCATAAGCAACCCTGAAGGGCAGCAAGTAAATGTCAACGGAGAAAATGCCACAGGGTTACTAAAAAATGAAGTTGTTGGGCGCGGTGCCGCAAAAGTTGCCGCACAAAAAACAGTTCGCCAGATCCTTGTCGCCAAACAACAGGAAATCGGCCAGTCTGGAAACGTTGTGATGGATGGTCGCGATATTGGCACACAGGTTTTCCCGAATGCAGAATTGAAATTTTTTATGGATGCCGATGCCGAAGAGCGCGGCAAAAGACGGTATCTGGAATTAAAAGCTAAAAACCTTGATGTCGATTTGGAAAATATTATTGCCGAAATAAAACAAAGGGACCATGAAGACAGGACCCGGGCTATCTCGCCACTTATTCCGGCGAAAGATGCCATAAAAGTCGACACCACAAAATTTAGCATTGACGAAGTCATAGATAAAGTTATGGAACAAATTAATTTAAAACAAAAAAGTTAATTTTATTTAAAAACCCTATAGAAAGTGAGAATCAGCAGGTCATGAAAATACCCAAAGAACTATTAGACAAAATGAACGAGGACGACAAGGCCGAGTTGGATGAGTTGACCCCCACGGAAGTAGCCAGTTATGAGGAAATGGAGACCTATTTCAATGAAAGCCTGGGCCGTTTCAAGGCTTCCCAGATTATCATGGGAAAAGTTATCGCCATTTCCAAGGGACTCGTCACGGTCGACGTGGGTTTCAAATCAGAAGGAATGGTTTCACTTTCTGAATTCCCTGAAAGCGGGAAAAACCTACAGATAGATGATGAAGTAGAAGTCTTTTTGGAAAAAGTCGAAGACAACGATGGCAATGTCGTGCTCTCCAAAGAGAAAGCCAATAAAATCAAAATTTGGGATGACCTGGTCAAAACTTATGAAGCCGATGAAATTATCCAGGGAACTGTCATAGCAAAAGCAAAAGGCGGACTCACTGTCGATATCGGACTAAAAGCATTTTTACCGGGATCTCAAATCGATCTTCGACCTATTCGTAATCTGGAAAAATTGATCAGCGAAAAGTTCGACATGAAAATCATCAAGATGAACAAAAAGCGCGGCAACATTGTTCTCTCCCGCCGAATTTTATTAGAAGAGCAACGCAAACAAATTCGTACCGGAACTCTTGAAAAAATGGGTGAAGGCAATCTCATTGAAGGAATTGTCAAAAACATCACCGAATATGGTGTGTTCATCGACCTGGGTGGAATCGACGGATTGCTCCATATCACTGATATGTCTTGGGGCCGAGTCAATCATCCTTCCGAGATGTTCTCAATCGGTGACAAGGTAACGGTAATGGTTCTCAAATATGATAAAGAGAAGGAACGCGTCTCACTGGGTCTCAAGCAAACCAGCCCCGACCCTTGGGTGGATGTGGATTCCAAATTTCCGGTCGAAACAAAGATCAAAGGCAAAGTGGTCAGCATTACCGACTACGGGGTTTTTGTCGAACTGGAAAAAGGAATCGAAGGTCTCGTTCATATTTCCGAAATGAGTTGGAGCCGACATGTAAAACATCCGAGCAAAATGGTCGCCATCGGTGACGAAGTAGAAGCTCTTGTTCTAACACTGGATAAAGAAAAGAAACGCATCTCACTAGGTATGAAACAGATCGAGCCTAATCCATGGGATAAAATTGAAGATAAATATCCAATAGGAACCGAGGTCGAGGGTACCGTAAGAAACCTGACGGATTTTGGTGCGTTTGTCGAGTTGGAAGATGGAGTGGACGGTTTGATCCATATTTCCGATTTGAGTTGGAAAAAAATTAAACACCCCTCTGAAGTGCTCAAAAAGAAAGACAAAATTGCTTCAGTGGTTCTCAGCATCGACAAGGAAAATTGCAGAATTTCCCTGGGTGTCAAACAATTGCAACCTGATCCATGGGATGAAATTGCAGGCAATTATCCAATTGGAACGGAAGTTTCAGGGAAAATAATTAAGGTTACAAGTTTTGGTGCCTTTGCTGAGTTTGGCGATGGGCTTGAGGGGTTGATTCACGTTTCTCAATTGAGCTCCGAGCCAGTTACCGACCCCGAAGAGGCTGTGAAGATCGATGATGAAATCAAAGCTAAAGTGATCAAGGTTGATATCAATAATAAAAAGATCGCCTTAAGCATTAAAGCTCATAAAGAAAACCTGGATCTTTCGCAAATAGAAAAAGAACAGGTAGATATGGAAGTGTTTAAAGAAGAGTAACTCTAAACCCGGCCTCGAAAGAGGCCGGGTTTTAATTTTTATTTCTCTCCCAACCCCAAAAAGGTCATTTTGAAAACTCTATTTAAATGGACGCTTGGAATAATTGCATTCTTTTTTGCAGCTTCTGTTATGGGCGGCTTCATGCAGGACCGTTTGAAAACCTCAAACAGTGAAATTGCCCTGGTCCATGTAAACGGTATGTTGACCGACTCTTCTGAAATAGTCCGACAACTTTCTAAATACCGGCGGGACGCAAAGATTAAAGCCATTATTGTTAGGATTGACTCTCCGGGTGGGACGGTTGGACCCGCGCAGGAAATCTATGATGAAATCAATAAAATAAAAGAGTCCAAAAAAATTGTCTATGCCTCGCTAGGTAGCGTTGCGGCTTCGGGAGGTTATTACATCGCCTGCGCTGCCGATTACGTTCTTGCTAATCCTGGAACATTGACAGGTAGCATTGGCGCCATAATGGCTTTTAATAATGTAGAAGAACTGGCAAAAAAAATTGGCGTACGACCTGCAGTAATAAAAAGCGGTGCATTTAAAGATTCGGGTTCTCCTCTCAGGTCCATGGAACCGAAGGAGCGTAAGCTATTACAAAATGTTGTCGACGATGTGCATCAGCAGTTTGTGCAAGCCGTTTCCCTAGGTAGAAACCTTTCCGAAGATGAAGTAAAGCAATTTGCCGATGGTAGAATAATGACAGGAAAACAAGCTCTTGAATTTAAATTGGTTGATGAGTTTGGTGGATTGGAAAAAACCATAGAAATCGTTGGCAAAAAAATTGGTGTCGTGGGTCATCCAAGCGTAATTGAAGAAAAAGAAGATTTACCCTTCATGGACTGGTTGATGCAAAGTGCTGTTTCTAAAAACCTGACTCAATCTCTTTTACCTTCACCTTCGCCACGCCTCCAATACCTCTGGTTTCCCTAATTACAGCAATGGTTTACAGGAATTCTCCTAATATATAGCTTTTCTATCTTTCCTACTCTCTAAAACGCTCATTGCGGCTAATTTTTGCCGTCCGCATCCAGTTTTCTACTAGTAAAAATCCATCTAAAATCTACTTAACTCAATTAAAATAAAGGGGTTGACTTAATTGTTGCTAATGCTATACTTCCGAAAATCCGATTTTAAGTATCAAAAAATTGTTGATCCGTGGGGGGGAGACTTTTAGATGACCAAAGCAGAACTTGTAGAAAAAGTTGCCAACCAAATTAACCTGACAAAGAAACAGACAGAGGTTGTAGTTAATACAGTTTTTTCAAGTATTACCGACTCTTTGGCTGAAGGAAAGAAAGTCGAGTTAAGAGGATTTGGGAGTTTTCGTATCAGGCAGAGAAATGCCAGAGTTGGCCGAAACCCTAAATCTGGGCAAAAAGTTGATGTTCCTTCAAAAAAAGTTCCTTTTTTCAAAGCTGGAAAAGAATTGAGGGAATTGGTTGACGAACACGAAGCACGAGAAGCACAAGAAGCTCAAGAAAATCAGGAATCTTAAAAAAGGGCCTTCCGGCCCGCTGCAAAACTCCTCTTGGCTTGCTAACTTCACAACCACCGTCCCCTTTTCTCAAAATTAAATCATTTTTCTTTTCAATAGTTTACAACTTGCACTCAGCTGCAAGTTTCCCCAAAAACCAGAAATAACTCCAATAATTAAAGCTTATGTCAGGCAGCTCTTTCGGAAAACTGTTTAAAATTACCACTTGGGGAGAATCGCACGGGCAAGGTCTCGGAGTTGTTATCGAAGGTTGTCCTGCAGGATTGTCCATCAAGGAGTCAGAAATTCAACTGGAGCTCAATCGTCGCCGAACCGGGCAGAGCAAAGTTACAACGACTCGTAAAGAAGGCGATAAAATTCAAATCATGTCCGGGGTGTTCAACGGTAAAACTACGGGAACTCCAATTTCCCTTCTCGTTGAGAACGAAGATGCTGATTCCTCCAAATATGAATTGATTAAAGACTTATACCGACCAGGCCATGCCGATTATACCTATGATATGAAATATGGTTTTCGCGACTATCGCGGCGGCGGAAGATCGAGCGCACGTGAAACTGTGGGCCGCGTTGCCGCAGGGGCCATCGCCAAAAAACTACTAGCCCGGGAAAAAATAAATATCATAGGTTTTACCCGGCAAATAGGACGCCATTCCGCGCAAACTATAGACTACAAGGAAATAGAAAATAATATTGTTCGGTGCCCCGATGCTAAAATAGCTGACAAAATGGTCAACGCCATAATGCGGGCTCGAAAAAAAGGGGATTCTTTGGGTGGCGTTGTCGAAGTGATTGCCCAGGGAGTTCCAGCAGGATTAGGCGAACCGGTTTTTGACCGATTGGACGCTGATCTCGCAAAGGCGGTAATGAGCATTCCTGCCGTTAAAGGTGTCGAGATTGGAGCTGGATTTCAATCTGCCACTATGTCAGGTTCTGAATGCAACGATGTTTTTATTATGAAAAACAAAAAGGTTGTTACAGCCACCAACAATGCCGGTGGCATTCTGGGAGGCATTTCAAACGGCATGGATATCATTGTGAAACTTGTCGTCAAGCCCACTTCTTCCATCAACAAGGTGCAGGACACGATTACGCAAAAAGGTAAAAAAGCAGAAATCAGGGTAGAAGGCAGACACGATCCCTGCGTTGCACCCAGAGCCGTCCCCATTGCAGAGGCTATGGTGGCAATAACCTTGATCGATCATTTATATAGAGCCAAATTCTCTCGACTTTAAGCACTCGGCGTGCGGCCAGTGTGCAATAACATCATTTAGTTAGAAATCATTATTTCGGCTTAACAAGCCATTGCAACTACCCTTGCGGTGAGCAGTCATTTATGAAAGTCGGCTTTGTTCAAAACCATCCTGAATTTGGAAACGTTCAGGCCAACCTGGATCGCATCGAAGAAATGCTTGCTGGAAAAGTAGCGGATTTATTCGTTCTGCCAGAGCTTTGTTCGACCGGGTACCGATTCAAAAACATGGATGAGGCTCATCAATATGCAGAGCTTGTTCCTGGGGGAATAACTACAAGCTTTCTCACCCATCTCGCAAAAAAGATCAATACCTATTTTATTGCAGGGTTGGTAGAGATAGATGACGACCGAATTTATAATTCTTCTGTCATTGTTGGGCCTGAGGGTTTCATCGGTCGCTACAGAAAGATTCACCTGTTTGATACCGAGAAGGCTTGTTTTCATTCTGGTACAGATGCCCCCCCGGTATTCGATCTAAACGGAGCGAAAGTTGGAGTTATGATCTGCTTCGATTGGCGTTTTCCTGAAACGGCTCGATCCCTTGCTTTAAAAGGCGCAGAAATCATCGCGCATCCTTCCAACCTTGTCCTACAACATTGTCCGCAGGCCATGATCACGCGTTGTCTGGAAAACCGTGTATTTGCTATTACGGCTGATCGGGTGGGAGATGAGAGGCGAGTCCCGGGTGAACCTCTTCACTTTATTGGACAAAGCCAGGTGGTGGACCCAGATGGAAACATTTTAGTCCGCGCCTCCGAAACAGAAGAGGAAGTTCGTATTGTCGAAATCGATCTCGAAAAAGCCCGCGACAAATACCTCAATCCCAAAAACGAAATCTTCAAAGACCGGCGCTCTGATTTGTACCACTAGCCGTGGAGGCAGTAGGTCTAATCCTTTAAAGCAAAACTATTATTGCTTTGCTTCGAACATATAATTTTTATATCCGTACTTCTTTCCTTCCCCCCTTAGGTCAAGGAGGGAAGGAAATCGGTCAAGTTACGGAACGGTAGGATCAGGAACCGCGATACCCGCTTGCCCAAACCACATACAACGAGCCGTCACCTTTATGGTTGTTGGAGATGGATTTACTGCATTATCAAAGGGCTCAGTAAAACCACCCACATGCCATGTGTCCTCCTCAAATGGCTCATTGGCTAGAACCACAATGGTAGCCAGGTCGTTGTTGGGATCAGTGGAATATCCTCCAGATAGAAGTGCACTGCCTAACGGGCAGCCCACGAACTGGCTTGGAAATCCAGCCCGAAAATCACCTGAAATAGTTTTGCTCACATTAAACGCGCCGACCATAGAAGGAATAGTAACAATAAAATCGGAATCTCCGCTACCGTTCGTGAAGGCCAACTGATACATCCCAGCTGTTAGTAAGGGGACATGCGCTTTTATTTCAGTGCCTGTAGAAGAATCTATTGTCACTGGATTAGAATTAAAAGTCAGTCCACACGATGCTGCACAGGTAGTGAACCCGGTACCATTGATTACAACCTCAATTGCGAAACCAGTTCCCGTGTCGATACCATTTCCTGTGAAAACGGCGGAAGTGATTTGAACCCCATCGGCACTGTCATTGCCACCTGCTGGGCCTGCGGGACCTTGTGGACCTTCGGCACCATCAACACCATTAGTTCCATCAGCACCTGCTGCACCTGTTGCGCCCGTTGCACCAGCGGGACCTTGTGGACCTTCAGCACCATCAACACCGTTGGTTCCATCAACACCATTGGTTCCGTCAGCGCCGGCAGGACCCTGTTGCCCTGGCTCTCCCTGGTCACCCTTTGTGGGAATAGAAGGATCTAAATCCTGCAGCTTAATCGTTCCATCCAAAATCTTGGCGGAAGTGACAGCACCATTTTTAATTTTGCCCGTCCTTACTGAATCCTTAGCAAGTTTTCCGGCAGTAACAGCACCATTTTTAATTTTGCCTGTCCTTACTGAATCCTTAGCAAGTTTTCCAGCAGTAACAGCTTTACTTGCAAGCTTCGGAGTGGTGACTGCACCATTTACTATATCTCCTGTGTTAACCGTTTGTGCAAAGGCAATGCTACTGAAAGCGGAATTGTTTAACACCAATCCAGCACCAAACTGAACAAACAGGAATAGGAAAATAAAACCAGCGACTAAAGTGGTTCGTTTAAAAACAGGTAACATGCATTTTCTCCTTAGATAATTGTTGGTAGTGCTGTAGATAAAAAGGGTGTGATCTGTAACTGGGAATAAAAATAACTTTTTAATATGGTTTGAATGAAGGAAAGAAAAAAAGGGAGAATGCCTGACTAGCGAATTAAAGACTAAATACGCACTCTTCCCTGAGCTTCCGTTTGGGTTACGGACATGACATGACCAATAATTTCAATAACTTGATCATTTTAATCCGGGATACTTTTAACACGCTGCCCTTATTAAAACAAGCCCTTAGTCGAATTTATCGGTTAAACATTACAAAAAAAATACTAATTCCCATAACTCATTATATTTAATGGCTCTACTCGTTTCTATCTGAATTGAGATTGAATAAAAAAAATAAAAATAGTTTTCCACCGGGGTTAAAAAGACAAATCAGTAAGTGCTGATTTGAAATAAGCCCATCATAGGTTAAAATGCGGGTTCATTTAAAAAACCAATACATATCGGGTAGCTAATACCCGATGTTTTTTTGAGAGGAAAGCATGGGCAACGAAAAATCACGATTTTTAAAAAGAGATAACGGAACGATATACGATTCAGTAACCAGTGTGACATGGATGGCCAATGACTCGTTTCTGGATTTAGAAAAAGAAGTTTCTTACTCCGAAGCAGAAGAATATGCAAAAAAAACCAACGAGGGAAAAGTCGGTGGCTACAGCGATTGGCGCATACCCACCATTCATGAAGCCTCTTCCATTTTTGATAAGGAAAAATTAAATAAAGATTCTAAAGGCGGCGATATATATTTGGATTCGGTGTTTCCGGCAGGGTCTGCAAACTGCACATGGACTTCCTCAACGCGTGGCAAGGAAGCGCAGATAATGTTCTACGCCAACGGCTGTCCTTACTGGTACGAGAAAAACGATAAAACTATTTCACACGCTGTGCGTCTCGTTCGCCGCGACAACTAGCCACTGGGCGTGGGGCCTGTAATATTTTCCCTTAGCTTTCGTGCCCGGCACGGGTAGCAGGGGTAAACGGGGCAATGCCCGTAAAGCAGACAGGTTTTTTATGGCTTAAGAAAATTTTCCCCCCCTGACAAGGGGCCGGCCAGGCGGCCGGAGGCAGTAGGTTCATGCCGGTATAGCAAGAGAGACTATTGGGCCTTTAACTTTAGTCCTTTAAAATCTCCCCCCCCGACAAGGGGCCGGCCAGGCGGCCGGAGGCAGTAGGTTCATGCCGGTATAGCAAGAGAGACTATTGGGCCTTTAACTCTAGTCCTTAAAATTATCCTCCCCGTAAGGGAGAAGATTAATTTATTCCCTAATTAGCTTAGGGTTATCCAGCATCAATCCAAATGCCGACACTTTTTCTTTTTGCACCGTCAAGGCTCGATACATTTCCTGGAAGGATTCCGTATCCAAAGTGTCGTCCATCAATCGGTTGAGTTGTTCCGGGGTAATAGCACTCATGGAGTTTTCTGAAAACAAGGAAGTTCCTACTCCAGCCCAATGCGATGAAACAAATCCCTGATGCACTAAATGCGTAGTACCTAGAGAATATTTCCAGGCTTTTTTCATAAAATGCTGAGCCATATATGCAGGAACGCAACGACCAATCGCCACTATCCGGGAAGGGTTTTCAGCAGGATAAATAAATAAACCTACTTTGGTATCCCCCATCTCCGCAAATTCGCGGCGAATATTTCGATAGTCTTTTTCATATTTTTTTGAGAGCCATGCTTCTACTTTTACCGGCTTATGGCTGATAGAAAGACAATCTTCTTTTGCGAACCCTATATTCGTTCCCAATAAAAAGATCAATGTCGCAAAACCTAAAATTAATCTCATTTTCCCTGGCTCCATTTTTCAGAAACGGTAGGATTAAAATAACTATTCCGGTTGTGCGGTTTTAACATTTGGAACCTGCAATCCAAAAAAGGGAGTCAACTTATTGGGGACTGACAATTTCCGGTAGAGCTTATGAAATTCTTCGCTGGAAAGAGCAGGGTCGAGCATTAGTTTGACCTGTTCCGCAGAAACAAGTTGCTGGGAAGGCTCGTCAAATATGGTGACTCCAACACCCATCCAATGGCCGTGAACAAACTGCTGCTGAACCAGGCTTTCAACTCCCGTGCTGTATTCCATAGCTTTTTTAATTACGTGTTGAGCAATATGCACAGGCACACATTTTCCGATAGCAATCACTTTTGAAGTTTCACCCATGGGATAAACTCTGAGAGCAGCCTTGGAGTTTCCCAATTCGGTAAACTCCTTAAAAATTGCTTTTCGTTGTTTGCGGAATTTTTTCGAAATATAGCCTTCAATTTTAATTCGCTTTTTATCCAAAGGTTGGCATTTTTCCTGCGCCTGAGCTGGGCCAGCTAAGAACAATCCCAGCATTATCAAGCAAGGAATTACCCGCTTTATTAGAATTTCACTTAGAATCAAATTTTTAGTGTTTTTTTCAAGCATATTCAAGGTCTTGTTTCTCCGGTTTAAGTGAAATCCTTTGCTATAATAAGCCAAGGTTAATTATTCAACGGTCAATTAAAGCTAGAGCTAGCAAGAGCACCAGCTATTCTCAATCCGTTTTCGTTTGATTTTTATCAATAAATTCTTCGGCACTTTGTTCACTTGAAAAATAATACTCTTTACCGTTGATTGTTTTTTTTATTGCCTCTGTTTTGGGAATGTACACACCGTTATTGGGGTCCTGAACCATTTCTGTTGGATTCGGCTCTTTGGAGCTCGATGAAGGAAAAATCAGGCGAGCAACAATGATGACGAAGATAACTGCAATTCCAAACAACGCTAGACGGGCCATATATACATTGTAAAGATAAAGAGTTGCAGTTTCAACCTGCGAAAAGGCAACAAATTTAAGAGGAATCGATTTCTTTTCCACCATGAACGATAAGCCAGAAAAAGTAAAAAGCAAAAAAGCATCCCTTGTGCCAGCAGTACGCCAAAAAGGCACGCTGGCTCCACCCGACCCTTTTAATGCCTATCTTCAGGAGGCAAAAAGGTACCCCTTGCTCACCGAAGAAGAAGAAAAGGAGCTTGCAATTCGTTTACGGGAAACTGGGGATGTCGACGCAGCTTACCAGCTGACAACCGCCAATTTGATGTTGGTTGTTAAAATCGCTATGACTTTCAAGCGAGAATGGCAAAATGTCATGGATCTGGTTCAGGAGGGCAATGTTGGTTTGATGAAAGCGGTCAAAAATTTTGATCCCTTTAGAGGGGTGCGACTGTCAGCCTATGCCACCTGGTGGATCAAGTCATATATATTAAAATATATTTTAGACAACTGGCGATTAGTACGTGTGGGAACCACAAACTCAAGACGCAAATTACTTTTTAATCTGAAAAAAGAAAAAGAACGTTTGGAAAGGGAGGGATTCGATCCTTCCACCAAATTACTGGCAGAGCATTTCGGAGTCGATGAAGGTGAAATCATCGATGTAGAGGCCAGTATTGGCGCAGTCGATGTCTCAATGGACACACCGACCCGCCCGGACAGCACGATGACTCCAGCACAATCTTTAAGCGATGGGAAATCTCTTGAGAAAAGAGCCGAGATCGATCAGTTCCGGGAAATTCTTCAACAAAAAATTGAAAATTTTAAAACCGAATTAAATCCAGGTGAAATTGAACTATTAGATAAAAGAATACTCTCAGAATCGCCTCAGTCCTTACAGGAAATCGGAGATCAAAGAGGTGTGACACGCGAAGCGGTTCGACAAGCAGAACAACGATTACTAAAAAAATTCAAGATTTTTATTGTAGAAAAAATGCCGGAAGCGGCGGACTATTTTAATAATTGAGGAGGAGAAAAATGGAGACCCGGACGGAAACGGACAGCATGGGGGAAATACAAGTTCCCTCAAATTGTTATTACGGCGCACAAACTGCGCGATCGCTGATCCACTTTGATATTGGCGCAGAAACCATGCCCCGGGAGCTCATTCGAGGAATGGGTATTCTTAAAAAGGCTTCTGCTATGGTAAATGCTGAACTTGGTTTGATGCCTGAAAACATCAAAGACTTGATCGCCAAAGCCGCCGACGAAGTCATCGAAGGAAAGCTCGATGGACATTTCCCTTTACGGGTCTGGCAAACAGGAAGTGGCACGCAATCAAACATGAACAGCAACGAAGTCATTGCCAACCGTGGCATTGAACTGGCCGGTGGAGTAATAGGTTCGAAAGACCCGGTTCATCCTAATGATCATGTGAATATGGGGCAATCTTCCAATGATACTTTTCCCACCGCGATGCATATCGCTGCGGTTGAAAGAATTCGTGATGCCCTGATTCCATCATTAACAACCCTCGCTGACTCGTTCAGACAAAAGACCACGGAATTTAAAGACATCATCAAAATTGGGCGCACGCATCTAATGGATGCGACACCTCTTACCCTGGGTCAGGAGTTCAGCGGGTACACCACACAGCTGGAATATGCATTGGACCGCATCAATGGTTGCATGCCGCGTATGTATCAGATTGCACTTGGAGGTACCGCAGTTGGAACGGGACTCAACTCGCATCGCGACTTCCCTGTAAAAGTTGCCAAACAAATTGCTGATATTACCGGCTGCCCGTTTGTAACGGCTCCCAACAAATTTGAATCGCTTGCAGCACACGATGCCATAGTCGAAACCAGCGGTATATTAAAAACCATTGCCTGTTCCCTAATGAAAATTGCCAACGACATTCGTTGGTTGGGTTCTGGGCCACGATGCGGTATTGGAGAAATCATTTTACCCGCCAACGAGCCTGGCAGCTCGATTATGCCCGGCAAGGTAAACCCAACACAGTCAGAAGCTATGACCATGGTTGCGGCACAGGTGATTGGCAATGATACGGCCATCAATGTCGGCGGTTCCTCCGGCAACTTTGAGCTCAATGTATTCAAACCGGTGATGATCTATAATTTACTGCAATCCATTCGACTGCTTGCCGACTCATGTCGATCCTTCAACGATCACTGCGTTGTCGGAATTGAGCCAAACAAAACTCAAATAGAAAAACATCTCAACGGTTCTCTCATGTTAGTCACTGCACTCAACCCGCACATTGGTTATGACAATGCTGCAAAAGTTGCCAAAAAAGCATACCAGGAGAACACAACACTAAAAGAAGCTGCGGTAGCTTTAGAATTATTAACAGCCGAGGAGTTTGATGAAAAAGTACGGCCTGAAAAAATGACTGGGCCGAAATAGAGGTAATTTAAAAAAGCGGGTAAACTCAGGAGGACTCCATGTTTAGTTTTGAACACTTTATAGGAATGGTAGTCATGCTGGCAATAATACTCCCTATCATTTTTAAAAAGATGTACTGAGTCTCATGAAAAACAGATTTAATCCTTAAAGAGGTTTTAATATGAAAAAATTTATTATTGTAGGTGGCCTATTGGGAGTTGTCGGTGTGATGCTGGCGTTCCTTCTTTTCTCATCGCTCGATTCAATCATCACCGAAGCGGTTGAGCATTTCGGCTCCGAAATTACGCAGACAGAAGTCAGTCTGGATAAAACGGTTATTTCTGCGACCACAGGAAAAGGTGCGTTGCACGGCCTGAAAGTAACTAATCCAAAACCTTTTAAAACTCCCAGCGCTTTCGAATTTTCAGAAGTCAGCCTCACCCTTGACATAGGGAGCGTTACAAAAGATACGGTGGTGATTAAGGAAATTGTTATCGCAGGTCCAGAAATCACTTATGAAGTCGGCGCCAACGGTAGCAATATCGATGCTATTAAAAGGAATGTGGACTCTTATTCCACTCCTTCAAAATCTGATCCTTACGAAAAAAAGGAAGTAGAAACCTCTGACAAGAAACAGAAAAAACTCATTATTGAAAAGCTCATTGTTCGTGATGGAAAAATAAATGTCAGCGCATCATTCTTGAATGGCAAATCCATGTCGGTGAGCTTGCCAGGCCTGACACTGAACGATATAGGAAAAGATAAGGGCGGTGCTTCACCAGGAGAAATTACAAATAAAATCATTACCGCCCTAAGGCAGAACATCAATAAAGCCGTGGGCACGCTTGATTTAGGACAATCCAAGAAAGTAATTGAAGGGGTTGCCAAAGACCTTAAAGGAAAACTGGAAAAAGGAATCGGCGATCCGGAAAAACTTCTGGACGGAAAGGCTGAGGACATTGGCAACGCAGTAAAAGGCCTCTTCTAGCCAGCGTGACGCTGGACTCTATGGGTCACACTTTTGCCAGCTATCGGAGCCTTTGGGCTTCTGGAAAAGAGGTAAACTTTCCTGTTCACATACTTGGATATTATTTCCGGGAAGTGGGGAATAGACCTATCGCCTCTCTCGTGAGAGAGTAGAAAAAAAGGGTCAGCGAAAAAATTTCGCTGACCCTTTTCAACATCATCACAAGGAGGTAGATGTGATGAACTAAATGAACGTGGAAACTTGTGAGGTCAAATCTCCAGGTTCTGTGCTGCTACCTGTTACGCCTGCTGATGTAAAAATTTCATTCACTCGAGACTCGATCAAAGCATCGAGGTTGGTGCTGTCGCGTAAGAGAGAAGTAAGGTTGTTATCTTTAGATTGCTGGTTGCTTAAAAAATCTACGATGCTGCCCGTGTTAATTCCTGATTGCCCGAAAATGTTTTGCAGTTGACTCAAGAGTTGCTCGGGATTCTGATTGCCACCCTCCGCAATACGAAAAGCTTGAATTTCGTCCTGGGATACTTCTCCATTCCCGTTTATGTCAATGGACTCAAAATTATCGAGGATTTTTTGATCTTTTCCCGTTTGGTCTGCGCGGATTTGGACTTCATCTTTATTGAGTCCACCCGACTTGTCTGTGTCAGCCAGTTTGAAATTTTGCTGCGATCGCTGCAGAAGTGTGCTTAAAGCTGTTTGTCCTAAGCTACCTGTTCCTTCAACCATTGAATCATCCTCCACCGAAAAGATGTTTTAAGTTGGGCTATCCATGCCCTGTATTATCTTATCGGCGGTTGAAAAAAATGACTTAAGCCTTTATTTGAAAGGCCTTATAGGGACTGAAAAATCAAAGGCTTTTGGGCGAAGTCCTTTAGTTGTATGGGGTTTCGGCGGCAAGGCTACCCCTTGAGGGAATGCCAGCGACCTAATAGTAAAAAGCTATAGAACCCTCGCTGGCTTTATCAGTACCGACCTATCGCCCCCCTTGCTAGAGGGCCGCGAATTCAAACATGCGATTTACGCATTGGAGGGCACGTTTTTGCGTTTCGGGGTCGATTTCGATGATGCTTTGCGGACTGGGATTTTCAAGGACGTTTAAGATGTCTTCCAATGAATTGGATTTCATGTATTTGCACATCGTACAACCGCCTGCGAAGGTTTTTTGTGGGAACTCAGATTGAAGCACACCCGTAAGCCCGCATTCAGTGAGTAGAAAGAAAGAGTCTCGTTCCGATTCTCTCACGTGGTTGAGCATCTGGCTGGTGCTGCCCACATAATCGGCTTTGTTTACAACTTCTGAATTGCACTCTGGGTGAACCAGTATTTCCACACCTTCAAAATTTCTTCGCACCTGGTCGATACTTTCCGGCTGGTATTCTTCGTGAACGTAGCAGGTTCCATCCCACAACTGAATGTCTTTATGGATACCTTTTGCAGTCAGGTGCTGGATTACGTTTTCTCCCATGAGTTTGTCAGGCAGGAAATAAATTTTATCGTTCGGAATTTTCTCAATAATTTTATAAACGTTGGAAGAAGTAACGCAGACATCACATTGAGCTTTCACAGCAGCCGTCGTATTGATGTAGCAAACAAAGGTATGATCGGGAAATTGTTTGCGCAATTTAATAACATCCGACCCGGTGATGCCGTCTGCAAGAGAACAACCTCCATCCGGGTTTGGGTCGAGCACTACTTTTTGCGGGTTGAGTATCTTGGCGGTTTCCGCCATAAACCGCACGGCCGAAAAAACGATAACATCGGCATCAGACTCTTTAGCATTTTTTGACAAGCCATAAGAGTCGCCAGTGTAGTCGGCTACGCTGTAAAAAATCTGCGGCGCGACATAATTATGAACCAGAATGATAGCGTTTTTTTCGCGCTTGAGTTTTTCTATGCGTTCAATAGTCGGGAGCAGCAGTTCACAGTTTTCTTTTGTGAACTGGCAAACAGGGTTACCAACATGGATGTCTTTTAGTTTTTCGTAGAGTTGATCTGCCGTAACCATGTTTTTAACTCGAGCATTATTAAAAAAATTTAAATCGCTACGGATTTATTTATTTTATAAGTGCAATGCTTTTCGAAGGAATGAAAAATTTAGCCTGGCGGCCATTTCAAAGGGCGACCGCCCAAAATATGATAATGAATGTGAAGCACGGATTGTCCCGCACCTTCCCCACAGTTTACCACAAGGCGATAGCCTGATTTATCAAGTCCGCGTTCTTTTGCCAATTGATTGGCAACCGTGATGATGGAACCCATCATTTCATGGTCAGATTCTTCCACATCAAGCAGGGAAGTCTGATGAACGCGCGGGATAATTAGAATATGGGTTGGAGCTTGAGGGTTGATATCGTTGATAGCAAACAACGTATCAGATTCATAAATTTTTTCGGAAGGAATAGATCCATCACCAATTTTGCAGAACAGGCAATCACTACTCATAAGATTTTTTCTTTCGAGAATTCGGCAAGGGATTTCCTCTGCTCTCGAATTCATCTGGAGACAAATAACCGGTCTCAAATTGTTTAAGATGCTCAATCACATCTTCTTTATAAGAAATAAAAGGATCCAGCATTAGAAAAGGATCATCCGTTTTACTGAGACGGAATCCGATCCAATCTATCAGGTAGCCCATATGCGAGTGCTGGCCAATCAGGCGTTTAATGAGTTCGCCACGGCCATATGCGCGTGTTCCTCTTGGAGGATTCTTTTTCGCATGATCCACTGCGGGGTCCGTTGTCTTACGGTAACCGTCGCCGCTGGCTTCTAATCCCCAAAACAAACCGCTCTCTTTATTTAAATTGTGATATTCCAGATCCAGGCTTTTGAGCCAGGGGTCATGCCAGTCCAGATTTTCTTCATTTTTAAATTCGCTAAGCATCCAATATTTGCTGGCCCAATCGACACGACCCAGAACCGCCTCGGGGCCTTTTGGCAAGTCTGTCAAAATGGATTCCCAGCTTTCCAGTATCCAGTCTGTCTCCTGATTTTTACCTGCAAGATGTTTTTTGCAAGTGTCGAGTATGTCTTGTTGCAACTCCAATGCTGTGGAGGGAGCCCCTGATGCCAGTGTCACTTCCCACTTAAATTCCTGATCGCGAGAAATGGAACGCATGGCCTGAACTGAATCGGCAAGAATCCAATCTCTTTTTGCAACACCCAGTTGCATGATCTCCAGCATCAAAGTGGTCGTTCCCATTTTCATGGCGGTGGCAAACTCACTCATTGTAGAATCGCCTACCAGAAGATGTATGCGACGGTATTTACTAGGATCGGACAAGGGTTCATCGCGCGTGTTAACAATGGCACGGTTGTATTGCACCCATCGATAAAATTCGTTGGGGATATGATCTGCTCGTTGTGAAATTTGAAAATCAACCTGTTCACCAACCACTTCCTGCGGGGAGACCCCATCCCAATCTCGAAACGGGTGCGGGTCGCAGGAGCCAATGCGCCCTGCGCCACAATATATTTGTCGTGTCGTCAGAAATGAGGACAGAAGTTTCAGGTTGTCACGCTCATCGAAGGGGAAACCCCTCCCTACCAGATAATTTTCATGGCAACCAAATGTTGCATTGGTCTCGAGGTCAACATTGTTTTTTATCAGAGAAATATTGTCGGCCCAACCCAACTCTTCCACCGCTTCCTGAACTAACGTATCGCCGGCGCGATCAAAAGTAACAAGGTCGACCAGATTTGAACATTCTGGTGATGCGTACTCCAGATGTCCCATATCGAGATAAAGCCTGCCTCCATTGAGCAGAAACCCTCCATTACCCGGCGGTTCATCGTTAGCGCGGTAATGCAGATCTAGAACTCCAAGGTTTTTAGAGAAGATATGGTTTTTTATTTTATTAGCAATCTCCATGGGGTCGAGACGAAAGTCACCGCCATTGTTGTCTTTGACAAGCAGCCCATATTCCGTTTCGATTCCAAAAATTCTTTTACTCATGGATTACTTTAACCACGCTGCATGGAGGTTTTATAAATTTCCGCTGTTTCGTCGTCCCCCAGGAATTGATATCCTTCACTGGTGAGGGTTGCGAGGGTGGGATAGATATCATCTTCAGGTCGAGCTTGGCCGGTAGCCGAGTCGAATAACGCTGCGGTTTGAAGAAGACGAATAGCCAAAGTCATGGCTTGCTCGCGGGTCCTTTCAACAAGAGGTTTTTCTCCCCATAAATCCTCGTGTTCGAGAATGCCGCGAATGATTTGTGATCCAGATCCGGTTGCTGTGTGTGTTCGAATCTGAAAGTCCGCTCCCAGCATATCGTAAAAATGAATTTTAGATTTTTCCCCAATGGGATCGTAGGTTGCGAAGATAGGGCTGACAACTCCCAGACCTTGCACGGCCATTCCCACATTTTCTTTCAGAAGTTTGGATAGGGCGCGAATTTTACCCTCAACACTCATCGACTGCAATTGAGACCGTCGATAATATTCAAAGTTATGGGAAAGGACACGCGCCATTTCGAAAGCGGTTGCAGGCACCCCTGCAATTGCCATTAGAGTATATTTGTCAATTGGAATGACCTTGTCACACAACTCATACATAATGCTGTTACCAGCAGTTGCTCTTCGGTCACCCGCAACGATAACGCCTCCCTTAAAATGGAATGCGAGAACCGTTGTCCCTTGTGGGACTGTGAAACTATTTTGATTTGTGACACCTTCCATTTTTGCGTGCCAGCGATAGCCAGATTTCTCCAGCAACTCAAAAAATTCACCTGCTGATGTATTGGCCTCAGATTGAAATTTCATTGTCCGGTTCGTTGCTTGTATTTTTCAGACTGTTTGGGGTCAACTTTTTTCATACGCTTAAGCAGGTTGTCTCGTCCTGGCCGCGAAGAATCCGGGCTGCCAGGGCCAGACTTGTCTCTATCTGGACTGGACTCCTTTTTTTCTTCTTTCCTTAATGGATCGTTCATCTCCATTTCATTGACTCCTTTTAAACATTATTTGTTCATTATATATAGAATGATCAGATAGTAGAAGACTTCAATCTGTTTATTTCATCTTCACTCAAAGGACGATAGATTGCTTTGCTCGATGATTTTTCTGCTAGCACAGCACCCTCAAGATACCATTGGTCAAATGCTTCTTGTAAAGTTTCGGGGACATCATTTTCCTTTTCGTCATCATCATTGTCAGAATCTAGTTTCCTACTTTCATTCCATAGCTTAGAAGCTTCCTGCAAAGCCTGATCGAGAGAATAGGTTGCAAAGGGTTGTTTTTGAATTTCACGTTGCAACCAGTCCATCACCTTTTCATCCCCCGCAATGGCAGTCCCATTTTTAAAAGTTTCCCAATGTCCATCATAGTTCATGCGAAAAAAATTAGGTTTCCCCTGCATATTCAACTCAACAAGCAGGAGACGAACTATATAAGGAGCGCGTTGAATTTCCTCAAAATTCTGTTTGAGTGCGGGCGCAATTCCAAATTGCAGCAACCGGGTCGAGGTCACATCTTCTGCAGACCGGTTGAATCCTTCCAGATGCGCCATGTCGAGCAGATTCATTCGCAGCCTTTCTACGTCCGCAGGGTGTCCAACGCCGCCCAGCGCAATTCGATCATAGATTTCGTAAATTTTCCCCGGCTGTGGGGCAAAACCAAAAATCAATAAACCTTCATTATAAGGAACCGCCAAAACAGGCTGCCCCATTTTCAGCTTTTCCTGGACATAATTATGACGGGTTGATACCGCCTCCATCCATCGATAGGGCTCTTCAAACATATTTCATATCTCCTCGGGTCAAAAACTTCATCCAGGTCAATGCATCTTCAAAACAAAAAATAAATCTTTTGGACATTTCTAATTCCCTTCCCTCGACATGGCTTCCAGCCGGGTCAATTGATCTTCACTCCAGAATTTGTATCCATTTTCCGTAACCGAAGCCAGGATGGGATAAATTTGCACATCTGCAAGCGATTTTTTTTCCTCGTTATCCAACTGCGCTGCAACATGCAAAAGTTTCATGGCAATGATGGCAGCATCTTTTTCACATCTTTGGGCGAGAGGCTTTGGCCCCCACTGATTTTCCCGTTCCAGAACATCACGAATATGTCCGGCACCTGCCCCGGTAGCAGTAAAAGAAAGAACCTGAAATTCAGCTCCCAACATATCGTAATAATAGATAGAGGGTTTACCAGATTCAATATCATAAGTCGCAAATATAGGACTGACACGCGTAAGCCCACTTGTTGAAGCTGTCAGGTTTTCCTTAAGCAATTTTGAAAACGTCCTTATTTTTCCTTCCAGACTCATGGGGCGAACCTGAGTCCTTCGATAATACTCAAAATATTGAGAAAGAATTCTAGAAATTTCAAATGCAATAGCCGGAACACCTGCCACAGCCATGAGCGAACAATGATCGATGGGAATTATTTTTTCGCATCGCTCAAACATCATGTTGCTACCCGCCATTATCCGGCGGTCTCCAGCAACGATGATTCCGTCTTCATAATGAAAAGCCAAAACAGTGGTTCCCTGAGGGACCGTAGACTTCCCATTGACCGGCAGTTTATCCAGAAAATCCTGGAGGTTATAACCGGTCCTGTCAAGCAGTTCAAAAAAGTCGCCGCCTGCCTTAGTATCTTCAATATTTTCCGTCATGGAATTTACCTGTCTAAAAGAAAAAACCTTTAACCTGTCACAAGAGCTTTTTCTACGTCTTCTTGACTGATAACACTCGTTAAATCGACAACATCACCATTTTCGAATTCTACTCCGGTCCAATGGATACTTTTAATTTTTTCACCTTCTCTGCTAACGGCTTCACCACGAATTTTTGCTCGGGTTCCCTCCGGAGGGAAATCAATAGCTTGAGAAATTTCTTTTTCAGTTACCAGAGAATAAACTTCATTTGCCTGTTCCAATCCGCGATACAAACCACGGTCAGGATCAAGGTTATGATATTCCAAGTCGAGACTTTGAAGCATAGGGTCATCCCATCCCAAGTTTTCAGACTCCATGAACTCCGAGAAAAGCTTTTCCTTAATTGCCCAATCGATTCGGTCAGATAATTTTCCCGGGCTGTGCTTTAATTCATTAAGAGTTCTTTTCCATTCTTGAATGACCCAGTTCGACTCTTTGTCATTCCCTGGAAGATTTTTCTCAACAGCCTCCAAATAAGCTTCCTGAATTTCCTGAGCAGTGATCGAATCGCCAGATTTTTTTTTCAGAATTGCATTCCGATTTTTCTCATGTGAAACCTTTAGAGAATCCTCAACGGGATTTTCCAATTCAATGTCTGGCAACTTTGCTCCGCTTGCAATCAAGTTGAGCACGAGCATGGTACTACCCACTTTCAAAGCCGTCGCATAAGCAGACATATTGGCGTCGCCCATGATCAAATGCAGTCGTCGATAGCGATTACGGCTTGCATGAGGCTCATCACGAGTATTGATGATGGGCCGCTTGGTCATGGTTTCAATGCTCAAAACATTCTCAATAAAATCGGAACGTTGTGCAAGCTGCAAACCCTTGTAACTTTTCGCACCTGGGTTCTCCGACCCCACCTTCCCTGCTCCAGCATACAATTGCCTTGTAACCATAAAGGGCACCAGCCCTTTTACCAGAAGGTCGAAAGGAATATCCCTTGGAACAAGGTAATTATCATGCGTGCCATAACTGTGCCCGCTATAGTCTGTATTATTTTTGAAAACCTGAACCGCTTTTTCACCAAGCTCCTGATTTCGAATTTTAGCGCTTTCGGCAACAATCCTCTCTCCCGCCACGTCATGCGCCACCAGGGAAAAAAGAGAATTGCACTCCGGGGTGCTATATTCAGGATGAGTGTGGTCGTTGTAATAACGCGCACCATTTGCCAACACCCTGTCGCATTTCATTTCCAAATAGGAATAGGGTCGTTTTCTGTCTTGGGCACAAAACGCGTCCTCCTCTTCATCTTGCGCCAACGAATGCACCTTGAAACCGCGCATATCCTGATGCGAATTTTCCTGCGAATAGGCCCACTTGCCAAAAACGCTTTTCTTAGCACAACTCTTTAAGAGCTTCATGGATTCTTCTACGGGATCTGAATCTTCCAAATCTTCACGGATGATGCCGTATTCAGTTTCCATACCAAGTAGCGGGACAAACTCACTCATATAACAGACCGGCGAATCGTATTTTGTGCGGCGGAATCAGATTCATTAGGCTTTCGAACCCGAACCACATTTTTTGATTCCATATCTAACAACTGAAGCCAGTCTTCTAAATTTGACTCCGCAGGCAAGAGGCTTCCTTCTTTAAATTCTGTCTCCAAGGATACTGTCAGATCGTCTACCGTTATGCATAATTTTCCACCTTCAATAGCTCTTTCGATGGCACATTCCTTGGCACGCTTCATTATTCCTTCAATCGCAGCCCCAGAAATAAAATCGCTCCAATACATTTTCCTATTACTTCCACTCCGCAATGTCAGGACTAAAACCTCATGTGCCGGGTTTTTAGTAAAAAGACTATCCAGAAAAGGTTCTGCCATCAGGTTAAAATCTTCATGCTCCCGCGGCAATCCATCTTTGAGATAAACGCGCAGAATTTGTTTACATTCTTCCCTATTGGGTCGACGCACTTTTATTTTCCTGTCAATTCTACCGGGCCTTACAATGGCGGGGTCAATCAAGTCAGGTCGATTGGTTGCGAGTATTACAACGGTGTCACGAAGAGATTGAATGCCATCCATTTCCGCACAAAACATAGGAACAACTGTGTTGCTGATGTTTGAGCCTCTCCAAGCCTGGCGAGTTCCCAAAATAGATTCTGCTTCGTCAATGAATATAAAAGGAATCTGCCCC
>JABJCF010000349.1 GCA_018665625.1 Nitrospina sp.
AAGCATCAAAAACAGAAAAAATACGTGGCCCGGAATTTCGCAGCAAATATTTTTCTGGCAAGGTATTAGATGTTGGTTGTGGTGATGACCTGGTTGTCCCTAATGCGATGCCTTTTGATAAAGAACAAGGCGATGCTCAGAAAATTCTAGACTATCTCGAACCAAATACGTTTGATTGCGTTCACAGCAGCCATTCACTTGAGCATATGAATGATGTGCCGAAAGCTTTGGAGCAATGGTGGCAATTGGTCAAGCCAGGTGGGGCGATGGTTATTGTGGTTCCCGATGAAGATTTGTATGAACAGGGCGTCTGGCCGAGTTTGTTTAATCGGGATCATTCAGCGACTTTTCGTCTAAATAAGCCGGACTCATGGTCTCCCGTTTCTTATGATTTGGGTAAATTGTGCTCTGCCTTGCTAGGTGCTGAGGTGATTTCTCTGGAGCATCAGGATAGGGGCTACGACCATTCTCTAAAGGGACATGGCATGAGCAAGCAGGGGAAGTTTTTTATGCGGCTGAACCGCTCTATTATCAAAAGGCTGAATAGAAAACAAAAGCTTTTTGAAAAGCTGGGTATGAACTCTCAATCCCTTAAGTATGGAGTTAATTTCATTTCAGTAAAGCTCGGAGCTTTGATTGACCAGACTCTTGAAGACGCAGTGGCTCAAATTCAGATTGTAGTACGCAAAAAAACAGAAGAGTAAAGTTCTTTAGGAGCAAACAATCTTATTTTTATCGAAGCGAGCCCGTAACAAAATACCAGCATAAGATGCTCGCCGCATAGCCCAGACCAATTACGGGAGCCCATTTCAAATGCGACATGAAATTATAGTTTTTCTTTTCAACTCCCATAACGGCAACGCCTGCTGCAGACCCCACGGATAGCAAACTGCCACCTGTTCCGGCAGTCAGAGTGATCAATAGCCATTGATCGAGTCCCATAGCAGGGTCCATTTTTAAGACAGCGTACATTACGGGGATATTGTCTACAATTGCGGAAAGCACACCCACTATGATGTTCGAATATGTTGGCCCCAGGGTGCCATACATGTTTTCGCTGATAAGAGCCAGATAGCCGATATATTGAAGCGCTCCAACGGCAGTTAGAACACCAAAGAAAAATAATAGAGTGTCGAATTCAACACCTTCCACTTTTGTGAAGATATCGAATCGTGGACGATCTCTTCTTTCTTTCGGGACACCCATTTTTTCGAGATGTTTCTGTTCACCCCAGCGTTTTAAGTAATAACCTTTAACCATTAAAAGGCCGAGACCAAACATCATTCCCATAAATGGGGGAAGGTGAAGGAACTGATGAAAAGAAACAGCGGTTGCGATAGTAAAAATACCCAGGCAAATAATGAACTTGGCGCCAGGTTTCATTTCGATCTCTTCGTCACCAGCTTCAGGATGTTCGTCCGGAACAAAAAAGTACATGATTGTAGCGGGAATAATCCAGTTCACGATGGATGGTATTATCAAATAGGAGAATTCCATGGTTTGTACTTTTCCAGAGGTCCACACCATAAGGGTGGTGATATCTCCGAAAGGGCTCCATGCGCCGCCGGCGTTAGCTGCTACGATAATGTTTACAAAAGCCGGAACAATAAATTTCCCATTTCCGTTACTTACTGCTAGAGCAACGGTAGACATGAGTAGAGCGCTTGTCAGGTTGTCTGCAAGCGGAGAGAGAAAGAATGTGATGATCCCGGTGGCCCAAAAAAGTTTTTTGAACCCCAATCCTTTTTTCAGTAGCCATCCTCGAAGGGCTTTAAATACGTTCCTCTCGTCCATAGTATTGATGTAGGTCATTGCCACCAGCAGAAAGAAAAACAGTTCGCCAATTTCTGCAATCAACTCCTTTACGAAATCGTGGGCGTGTCCGCCACCATGCTGCGTTTCATAGAGTCCGATCAAACCCCACATGAAACAACCGATTAAAATAACCGGTTTGGATTTTCGCATGTGGATTTGTTCTTCAAAAATGACCAGAGTGTAGGCCAGACAAAAGCAAATCAGAGAAACATAACCGACCCATGTGACAGTTAGACTATGCATACTGGAGCCCTATTATTTGGGGAAAAATTAAAAGTTTCATAGCAGATATTTGAAAAAGTGCCAAAGACCTGTTCAAATTATTATTTCAAGATGAACGTTGAATGATATAGAAATATTGGAAAAAATACAAGCGTGAGTCTTTGATTTATCAAGAAGATAAAAGTAGCATGCGATTATTTTTTTCGGCAATATTCATTGCAGTCCCTAAAAAGATCTTGGGTTTACGTGTTCCTGAAAAGATTTTAACTTCCTTTTTTTGATTGAAACAGGACTGGAACAGGTGCTTTGCTGGGGCTGGAAAAAGCTTATATATTAATAGTTTGCCTTAATAGTTAGATGCCAACTAATAAGGTTGACTGTTTGTAGATATATGTTAGTATTTTGTTTGATAAGCGGTACCTTGAAAACCTTAATAATTGTTTGATTTTATTGAGTGGTTTGTCTGCAACCCAGTACCTTTTAGAAGGTAAAAAGCTGATTGATGAACGGATGACGGGTCTTTTGCCTCAGGGAAAAGCCTATCCGGAAAGCATTCATGAAGCGATGCGTTATAGTCTTTTGGCTGGAGGGAAAAGGTTGCGCCCCGTGCTTGTAATGGCGGCGTCAGAAGCGGTAGGAGGAGACCGACATTCAGTTCTGCCATTTGCGGTAGCGGCTGAGATGATACACACCTACACCCTGATTCACGATGACCTCCCTGCTTTAGATAATGACGACCTACGGCGAGGAAAACCTACAAACCATAAGGTTTTTGGAGAAGCGACTGCCA
>JABJCF010000350.1 GCA_018665625.1 Nitrospina sp.
AAGAGGTTGTGTTCAGGTAATATGAGAAATTATGCCTACTGATGAAGCTTGAGTTTTGGAGATCAATCAAAGAGTTAGCAACTGGGATATGGGGAATAACTAAAGAGGTAGGCAAAGAAGAACATCAAGAAATAAAATCATATTCCGAATTGAATAACAAGTTATTCTAGTTTTTCCTTTACCAATTTAATAAAATGGCTGCATTAACCCAGAAACAAAAAGCAGGGATGGTTCTTCAGGAGTTTATCTATTCTGGTTCACTCTTATGGACTATTTAGTATTAGATCTGGAAACAGCAAATCCTGACCAAGCATCGATTTGCCAACTGGGTATGGTAGAAGTAAATAATGGTGCCATAAGTAAAAAATACAGTCAATTTATTGATCCAAAAGATGAGTTTGACCCGATGCATGTATCCATCCATGGCATAACCGAAGATTTTGTGAAAGAGGCGCCTTCTTTTAAAAGCATTTATAAAAGTTTACGAAACATACTCGATAACAATATAATTGTTCATCATGGTCCTTTTGATAAAATCGCAATTGAAAAAGCCTGTAATCATTTTAAATTGCCGGTGCCTAAGGCAAGGTGGCTGGATAACCAAAAAGTTGTGAGGAGGACATGGAAGCAGTTTAGAAAAAAAGGTTATGCATTAGACAATTTATGTCATCATTTTGATATCTCCTTAAATCACCACGATGCGTTGGAAGACGCAAAGGCTACAGCAAAAATATTTTCCCTTGCTGTCAAGAAAACCGGTCTCTCCCCTAGAAAATGGATTGAAAGAGTAAAGCATCCGATCGATTGGTATTGACATCTCTACTTATAGGTATCTTCTTTCCACAAAAGACCAAGGGATTCAAAATAATATCAAACCAGAAATAATTTTTTCAAAATCTCTACCGTCAAGGTAAGAAGTTTGGTGGTAAAATTTAAAAAGAAGAAAGGAGAAACAATGACCAAAGGAGATGACTTAGAAAAAGAAAGGAAAAACTTTATTAGTTAATATCTATCCTCGCCTATCGATTTTTCAAAATCATCGGCAGCTTTGGCAACATTTTCCAAATGGGATTCCATTTCTTTTCTGTCATTTGTTTCGGCGATCTGGTCAGCCAAGACACGCAACTGTTTACTTTCTGTATCAATAGAATATCTACAAGAAAAGTTCGGATCGTTTTGCTGTTTCAATAAATTTTCAGCTAATTTTTGGTTAAAATATTTTCTCCCTTTGGCGGAAGACAAGTCCAGGCATGGCGACCAGATCCGGATCATTGGACTTGCATTGATATTGCCGGTCTTGTTTACAAAAACGTCCTGCTTTCTTCCATCGTCAAACTCCTTGTGCCAGAAAAGCCTGTTGTTTTCTTCATCGTATTCTAGTTTCAGGTCACTTTCTCCGGCGATCAGTTTGGCCTTTAGTAAAACTGGGTCACCTTCAATGTAAACATCCAGAACGATATCACTGCCAGATAAAATCGAAACCTGTTTTCCCATACCTCCTGTTTTTTTAACTTTCAATATAAGCTCATTAGGTTTCTTGCCTTTGATCCTGTTTTCATCATCAATTCTGTCATTTATAATCAAAGCCATTAATCCACTAAGATAACGGCAACTTTTTATTTTAAGTTTGTTAGGTAATCTCGCGAGGCCATACCTGGCGCCGGAAAGTATGGCGGCCAAAAAACGTACTTTATCTCCAGGATTTATAGCTGAACCTTGTGATGACTCAATATCTAGGGGTTCGGCCCTGAGCAATAAAAGAAGCAGACCTCTCATAACAATATTTTGTTCATCACCCAATGGTGTCACATCCCGCCTGTTATCAAGAATATCTTCACAGACGTCCCCCCATTTATTAATTTCTTTAAATTGTTTTTTACCAACATGGGGTTTCAAGGAGTCTATTATTTTGGTTTTTATGTTTTTTGCAACCCACCCTTCAGAAGGTCTTGCATTTATCATTTCAAGTGATGCCGATCTGAGTATATCTGCTTCCAGAGTTGATTGGCCGAATTTATAATTTTCGTCAAGCAATCCTGTCAATGAAATTGCCAACCAGGGGATGTCCTTAACGTCATGCGACTTTCTTTTTTTTCTACCTGTTTCCTGTCCTTCCAAAATCTCTTTGGCAGAGTTCACAAACTCGATTAAGGGAGGTAAGCACACAAACATCATTGCAAACAAACCTGCTATCGAATCAACACGATTTAGCAATTCTGACGAAATCTTTGCCTCGTCAATGCTATTAAGCGCAGTTTCAAATTTTAAAGAATCAAAAAAATTCGTGTCGGAAAAAAGCTCGGGAGAAACAATCAAACTAAATAAATCAATCGGAACATTGTCAAATGCTCTGGATATAAAATCCCTCTGTTCCATTTCAACCCTAAAATGAATCTTTTTGATCCCTTCCATTGGAATGAATCCGCATACAAAAATACACTGGATATTTTTACTGGAATTAAATGTTCCCATTGTCGTCTTATTTTTTTTGTTGATAACTGGGAATTTTCCCTTTCCGAAATATTGATGATCAACTTCAATCAAAACAGGAAACAATAACTCATTACCTCCTGAAATATATTCACAGAGAGAATCATCGACAGCCCCATGAAAAATGGGGATTCTGTTTTTTGCTTTTTTAAATAACTCAGGAACATCCTTTTCATAACCGTCTCTTCCTTTTATTCCGCAAGAGGCGATAATCGATAAAAGGTTCATTTTGTTTGTTAAAACATACCAGCCTTTATTTTTTTTACTAAGCTTGGCAGAAGCTTCAGGATCTTTTTTGTCCAGACTTTCAAATAATGGTAATTCAAGTTCAGACATTTTGTATCTCCAATAGATTCGTGCTATTAGCAGGAAGGTGCTTAATTAATTCGGGAGTTCCAATACCTGAATTGTTGACCATTAAACAAACACTTTTTCTGGCTCTTGCGATCATGACATACATTTCCATCTTAAATTTAACCAATTCACTCGGGGTTATTGTTATTTGCTGAAGTTCAGGAAGGAACACGGAATCGAATTCAAGACCCTTGCAGCTTTGTCTATGTAATATGGTTACAGTCCCAGGTCGATCAAACTCCAATTCTTGCTTCTGTCTGTAAGAGTAGGTCTGCAGCTTTATTTGGTGGAACTCCTTCAGTTTAGATTGAAGTTTTTCATATATTTTTATTCTTAATGGATCACTCTGAACGATGATCCCTATTTCTTCATTATCACGGTTCTTTATATGTCTAAGAATATAGTCTATCGATGAGTCTAATGACTTTCCAATAGCAAGCCTTGGTGTTTCTCCATTTTTTTCCGGAAGTTTTGGTATGCCTGTCTGCAAGCCCGCATAGAAAAATGCCGCTAACTCAGCTATCTGTCTGGTATTCCTATAGTTTTTGGTAAGTGTGTAGTTTCTTTTGGTATCGTCCGAGGAAATACGCAGTGCGCTTCTGATTTGGTCAATGGTAGAATTGCTTTTTACTAGGCGTTGATTTTCATCAGCAAATACCGTTATAGCGGGCTTTTCATCTTCCGCGGTGGCTTGAAAAAAAATTTTCCTGACATTCTCGAAAAAAAAATACATTTTATCAGGAAAATCCTGGCCTTCATCGATTATAAGATGTCCCCAATTGAGAAGGTTTGGTTTAAGTTTACCGTCTTCTTCCTTTTTATTTAATATTCCAAACATTTTAATCCAGTCATGTTGCCAGCGGTCATCGGACTCCATTGGAAGTTGGGGTTTGTAGCAAGCACTCTTCCACCATCCCCAAACCCAGCTGTGCAAAGTACTAGTTTTAAAGTTATCTTCTGCAACATTTCTAGTAAAGAATTTCAAGACATTGTTATACATTACTACTTTTACTTTCTGCTGCATATCAAAAGCAGACTTGGCTCTTTGGAAGGCAATCACTGTCTTACCTGTTCCCGGGGGGCCGGTGACAAGAATTGATCCCTTCATAGGAGCCATTACATATACTTTCATCTGCTCTTCGCTCATATCCTCCGAATTCGGCATTCTCATAATTTTGTCTCGATGGAATCAATCAGATCAGAAAAAAAACCGGTTCTCCCTAAAATATTACTTCTTCCGGTCACAAGAGCTCTGTCAAGCAGTA
>JABJCF010000351.1 GCA_018665625.1 Nitrospina sp.
ACTTTTTTCTTCGCAGCTTTTTTCTTTGTTACTTTTTTCTTCGCTGCTTTTTTCTTGGTTGCCATCAAGATCTCCTTTCGTACATCTTTTGGTATTCGTTTCAGCGCCCAAATACCGTTTATCATTTTATGATATAAGCGTTTGTTGTCAAGCGAATATTAATGATTTTTAATGATCTAGAAACGTCTTTCTATGGCTGAAAATAATTTTAGAATAGTTTTTTATATTAATTAAACCCTGTGGCTTAAAAAACCCCGTATTTTAGGGGTGAAAAAGGGTATGATCAGTTTGAGATGGCAGTTCGCATATTCTTAATCATATTGAAACCTGATTTTAATTTTTTAAAAAAATTTTGATTTTTTTTATGAAACTTTCCGTTGATACGGTAAAAATTAATCGTTTTGATAAGTTTTCAGATTTCACTCATGCAAGCAGCCCTCGCTATTTTGAAAATGATCGAGGTGAAATAGAGCAGTATGATTTTTCAGGAAGAGATGATTTAGGGAATAAAGAAAATCATATTTCTAAATTTATGGAAGCGTTTAAAACGAAAATTGAGACTCCCTATTTGTTGAATCAAATTCATAGTGATCAAGTTTTCGTGTTAAAAGATAAATCACAAACTCAAGAACAGATTTCTAAAGTTAATGCAGATGCGATAATTACACATCTCTTGGAAACACCTATCGGAATTTTTACGGCAGATTGTGTTCCCATTCTTTTATATGATTCGCGACTTCATGTCGCGGCCGCCATCCATGCCGGGCGAGAAGGAACACGCCAAAATATTGTAAATAAGACAATTATGGCTATGCAGCGCGAATATGGTTGTGAATCTGCAGACTTGGTTGCTGGTTTGGGGTTGGGAATAGGGGGTTGTTGCTATGAGGTTGACGCAAACTGTTTAAACTCTTTTGAAAACAAAATTCCTTTCGAATTGCCCTTTGTGAAACCTAAAGAAAATGGAAAGTTTTTGTTGGATTTATTTGCAGTGAATACCCGTGAAGGACTGGAGGCTGGGATATTGCCTGAAAATATTTTTCAAAGTGGAGAATGCACCTATTGTTCGCCCATGAATTATTTTTCCTATAGGCGGGAAGGCCAAACAGGACGAATTTTAACTTTCATAATGCTGCGAACCAAATAAGCCGGATTTTCTTGGATGTCAAAAACCAGATTTAACTATATTGATAAAATGTTTTCCGAGGTTTTATACTAAGCCTTTCCCTATTTAATTAAAATTTAAAACAATTGGCTATCGATGACTGAAAAAAATATCCCTAATGCAAAGGATTTGACTGCGACCCAGCATTTCCCTATTGAATGGATTAAAACGAATCCTCGCAAGGTAGAGGAAATTTTATCAACGTTACCTCTTGAGGAGCAGGCGAAGCGCGTATTGAACCTGCCGCCGGTATTCCAAAGAGAACTGTTGGTTCTTTGTGAAGATGCTGTGGCAGTCACACAATCTCTACCCACTGAAGAGGTCTATAATTTAATTAAGGAACTGGGCGACGAAGACTCTCTTCTAATTCTGTCCATGGTTTCTGCTGAGCAATTGCAGTATTTTTTCGATTTGGAATGGTGGCAGGGAGACAAGTTTCAACCCGAACGAGCTATGCATTGGTTGGAACTTCTGGATCAATGTGATGACCCAGAAACGTTGGAATGGTTTTTGAGTGAAGACCTTGACCAAAAGGTGATGCTATTGCAATCGCTGATCAAAGTTTTTAAGCAAGATGAAATGACAGATTCCTACGATGGAGTAGAAGGTTTGGAGCATTTTACTCCAGACGGTGTTTACGATGTGTTTTTTAAAGTAAAAGAATCAAAAGTCATAAAAAAACTGTTCTTACTGCTGGCGGAAAAGGATATTGGCCTTCTTCACGAACTTCTAGAAGCGGTTATTTGGTTTCCTCTGACAATCACTGTTGAAAAATCTTACCAATGGCGATTGACCCGAACCGCTGAACGGGGGATTCCTGAGTTTGAAGAGGCAATCGGTATTTACAGTAGCTTGAACCCCGATGCGCTTAAGCAGGAAGTCCCGTCTTCAGACAATTTCCCTGGAGGACGCTTTCGGTTTTCCCCACAATACCCGTTAACGCAAGCGCTACTTTCGCATTTTTTCGGGCAATGCATTCTAAATATTGAATCAGAAGAAAGACTGGACGCCATTCGTTGGGAACTTGTTTGCCTGGCAAATAAAGTGATGGTTGCAGACAAATGTGATCCTTCCGATTTGGAAGCGCGCAAGAAGGCGATGCGAAAAGCAGTGGGTTATATCAATATTGGCTTGGAGCTTGGCGCCTCGGGCGATCAGGAAAAAGGTCATTCTCTTTTGCATCAGCTTTGGATGCAATCGCTATTCCAGGTGGGATTTGAACAACTCAAGCAGGTTCGGTCGAAGGTAAGTTTGTTGCTGAAGGAAAACGGCATTTTTATGGAAAGTATTGTATCGGAAGGGGACAAGGAAAAATTGGGCGCGTTGGTTTTACCTTTCCCTCAAATCGCAGAAAAAGGAGAAGAGGGAGGACCTGTGCTTTGGCGGGATCCAGAAACTTTGGACGATGTTCGCGCGATTAATAAATTCCTCGATCGCTGGGCCTTTTATATTCGTTTCGCGAAGCAGGGGCTGGGACTGGATGCAAAAATTTTGGAATCAAAATGGGGTGGATTCGATTACCCGGAAAGCAGCAAGCTGGAGTTTTTGACTTTGATCACCACCGCATTTGCCCGGCATACATTATTTAAAACCCTGTCCTGCGAGCCTTTACCGATTACTGCGGCGAAGAGTTTTCTCGATGTGGTTTTCCTGGCGGGAATTTTTCAAGACGAAGGCAAGATATGCGATGAAGACAAAGTATCTTCTTTTGAGCGCGCATTGCTAGACACTCCAATGGCATGGACAGAAACCGATCGGGAACTGCTTAGAGAGCTGCTGGTGCAATGCGTGGCAAACCTGGAAGAACAATTCGGCCGACTCGACTTTTCAAAATCCATCCAATGGCAATTCACCCATGGGTTATTAATCACCCGTTCACTTTAGGCTGTTTCTTGGAACTTGAAACAGCCAGGTTAAAGTTACTGTCAGTTCGTTAAGATTATCTCGTTTTCTCACACATTCCAAAATCTCCCACAAAAATAGGATAGATCAAAAAATATTCTCAACCTTGTTCTGTTGTGCTATATCTTCAGCATGAGGAATTTTTAATTGAAAGGAGAATTTCCTATGGTCAACCTTAAAATTCTATCTTGGAATATTGAACATTTTAATGGAACAGGTGGTATCGACAAAAGCAACAGAAAAGCCAGGGAAAAACGCGTAGAAAGAGTCACCAAATTAATTAAGGATGAGAAGCCTGATGTTTTTGGACTTTCAGAAGTTGAAGGTAAACTTATCCATTCAAAAATGACCCGATTGTTACCCGGTTATGTTTTTAATATTACAGAAGGCAGACAATCTCAAGAAATTTTGATTGGTGTAAAACATGGTCTTACAGCATTCTTTGCCCAGAGGAATGAATTTAAAAGAAGCAACCCCAGTCTTCGCCCAGGAGCTCTCTTAACCATTACAATTAAGGATATTGATATTCCCATTCTTTTTATCCATCTTAAAAGTATGCCTAGCCCTGAAGGGTTTGGGTTAAGGGATGCAATGTTTGAAAAAGCTTTTAATTTAAAAAAAGCACTGGATAAGGCTGCTAAGAATAGCGGGCATAAGGCTGCTAACCTTATTATCCTGGGAGATATGAATACGATGGGAATGAATTATGAGGGGCGTAATCACGATATCCCCGGCCCAAATGAAATAAAAGTCATAACCAACCGGTTTAAAAGAAGGAAGATGGTTTCCTTGGAAAAGGACCATCCTACGACATTTAGTAACGGTTCCGGTTCTCGTTATCCCGATTCAGATTTGGATCATGTTTTTGCTGCCGAACATCTCCAGTTTAAAAATGTCTCTGGCACAAAAACAGTCCATGTGGGTGGTTGGGCTAAGGAAAATACAGTTGCTAAAAAGGATAAGTGGATTGAACAGTATTCTGACCATGGTCCATTGACCCTGACCTTGAAAATTTAGCCATGAAAAATGGTTTACCTTATTGGCTAATCAGATGATGCCCGGCGGACGGCTTCTTCAATAAGTTCGGCGGCGTGCTCAGCATCTTCCCAGCCTTCAACTTTGGCCCATTTCCCCGACTCTAAATCTTTATAGTGAGAAAAAAAATGGGAGATTTGATCCAATAAGATTTTAGGAAGATCCGTATATTGTTCTACTCCTGCGTAATAAGGGTTCAAAGCGTCTACTGGAACAGCAAGAATTTTTTCATCGGCGCCTTTTTCATCCTCCATTTTTAAAACCCCGACAGGTCGGCAACGCACAATACAGCCGGACAAAAACTCCACAGGAGAAGCCACCAGAATATCTATGGGGTCGCCGTCTTCCGAAAGAGTATGCGGCACAAATCCGTAATTGCAGGGATAGCGCATCGAGGTGTGCATCACGCGGTCCACAAAAAGCGCGCCGGATTTCTTATCCATCTCATACTTCACCGGCTCGCGTCCAAATGGGACTTCGATAATTACGTTAATATCCCAGGGCGGGTTTTCCCCTATTGGTATTTCATCAATAATCATGCTCACTCCTGTGAGAACTACTCGGCGTAGGGCCTATAGGGCAATGCCCGTAGAGGTAGAGGGTGCCGTTTAGTTTTTAATAAAATTTTGTTAATATTTCTTCAAGGCGTACGTGATGTTCTTCCAAAATTTCGTGCCCCGAAGGGGTAGAAGGGGTAGCCTTGCTGCAGGGGCAATAAGTACGGACTCATTAAGCCGAGATAATGCTTTCTAGCCAAGAAAAGTTATTGCTATCTGCCTCCCTCGTTAGAGGGTGGTGCCGAGGGCCGGACTCGAACCGGCACGAGGTTTCCCTCGAGGGATTTTAAGTCCCTTGCGTCTACCAATTCCGCCACCCCGGCTTGGTCTTGTATCTTCAAACGATTCCGGCTTAAAATGAGGGTTACCAGAATCCGGAGGATGTTAACAGTTTCCGCCTGAAATTCCAAGCGATGCTTGGCTGTCTTTTCCATTTATTGAGCGGCCCCGCCGCAAGTGGACGAAGTATCCTGATAGAGAGTTATTTTTAATGATGTGGCAAATCACGGGAAATGAAGCCCACTGGTGGGATTCAAAATAAAAATGCGCGATCCGAAACGTATCTTAAAAAAGCTGGTTGGACCCGATACCGATCTCGAACCTTTCGATGCCACCGGTGAGCCTTTGGAACAAGCGGTGGGAACGTTTCGTGATGTAGGCCAATGTCGCAAGATTCGCGATTTCATCAAAACGAATTTTGGGGTCGATCTCGCCCTCTCACCGAAAACATTTTATTCACTCCTGGAAATTGGTCCGATCAATTATATCGAAACCACGCAGAGAGATTTGGAAGTCGAGACCATTTCGCTAAAGGACACGCGAAATCCCGATGACCCTGTCAGCATAGGCAACTTGAATTCGGTTTTGCGCGAGCTTTATAAAGATCTGCTATTGCTGCACGAGCGGATCCATAAAGATTTTCCCGATGCGCTATTAATTCGCGATATGCGTCCTGAGTTGATCGAGCGTTGTTTTGATTTCGCAGATCGATTAGAAAGCATGCACGGAAAATGGTCGCTTTTAAAGGGTGGCAAGGTGCGTGATATTGAAAACGAATTTGCGACTCTCTTTCCCAACTCTCCTGATGCGCGGCCTTTGGAAAGCAAATTTCCTCTGATCCGACACGAGATGGAACTTTATCAAAGTGTTTTGCGGACAGAAAAAAAATGGCAGGCGCTGGAACTCGACCTCTTTACTATTTTAAGAGGAAATGAAACGAAGGATCTGGGACTGCTATTGCAAAACGCGCAGGAAATGGGAAACCGGCTCTGGCAAATCATCTACCAAAGTTCGGAGATCAAAAAATGCGTTGAGTTGCTGGGAATTGATTTTGCGAACATCCATCCCCTCTTTGATAACGAGACCGTGCGCTTAAATAATAATGGCTAGCCCACTCCTCAATAATGAAGGTCAATAAACCATTTCTAAGAAGCCTGATATTTCTGGAGGGTATTTTAGTACTGACCTATTTTCCCCCGGGCGTAGCCCGGTTAGGATTTGACCTGGAAGCCTTCGACTTTGTCTAATAGTAGGTGTTTTACTGAGGATATTTTTTGTGCTTCTTTAAGAGCGTCCTTGCCATCTTCTCTAATGCGATTGAGGCGAAGATCGAGTCGCACGAGATTAGTAAAAAGTGGCAAAAACTTTGCCAAAGTGATTGCTCCCTCATCGGTTATTTCGTTATCCGTGATGACCAGATTCTGCAAACTCAATAGATTATCTGAAACGGCAATGTATTTGACCCCTTCATTGCCGAGTTTATTGTAGAACAGGTTGAGGGAGGTCAGGTTGACCAACACATCAGACTGCGCCAGCCATTTCACGCCCTTGGGACCGCAAAGATTGGTGCCAAACGCCAGGTTCGTTAAAGGACGCAAAGATTCCATTTGTGAGATATCTTTTGCTCCATATTCCTTTAGGTAAGTTGCTGTAAGATCAAGAGTTTTTCCGTCTTTGCTCAAATTCATCTGAACCACTGATTCGGTTTCTGAGCTGGCCCGATCTTGTCCCATTGCTTTTTTATTGCCGCTATAATCCATTAGTTGTTTTCTCCGCGCATTCAGGGCCTATTTGAACTCTTTCAGACCTGAATTCTTGATTTATTTTTACCGTATTTTCCGGGTGCGGTTGATTATACACTCCCTCTAGCGAGGGGGGCAATAGGTCAATTCCCAAAAAGCTAAAACAGGTTATTGAGCCTTTTACTATAGGTTGGCTAACATTTCACCCTTGTTTTGGGTGGCGTTACCCCTTCTACCCGCTCCGGGCACGAAACGAAGTGAAAAATATAACGGGGGCACGCGGCACGTCCCGTTTATAGGGAAAAGCTAAGGTGGGAATATCACATCCACCGGACGTTGTCTGGGGGGTTGGTTTTTTTTGGAAAATACTTTAATATACGGCATCACTTATTTCACGGAGCGGTTTAATGGCTGGATTATATCGAACAGAAACCGAGATGAGCCTGGGCAATAATGTCATCGTTACGCAGATGACGCAGGCGATCAACTGGGCACGTAAATATTCCTTTTTTATCTATCCCTTCATCACCGCTTGTTGCGGTATGGAGTTTATGTCCGTAGCCGGTCCAAGATATGATCTGGATCGTATGGGTGCGGCGTTTCCTCGTTTCTCACCACGGCAGGCCGACCTGCTCATGGTAGTGGGAACCATCAGCCACAAGCAGGCTCCTATTCTGGTTAAAGTTTTTAATCAGATGACAGAACCGAAATGGGTGGTGGCTTATGGGGTATGTACCGTCTCTGGTGGATTCTACGACAACTACTCAACGGTTATGGGAATCGATACATTGATCCCGGTAGATGTTTATATCCCCGGGTGTCCGCCACGACCTGAAATGGTCATAGACGCGCTGATGAAACTTCAAGACAAGGTGCAAGCCGAAACTCTTGAAGACCACGTCAAAGGCCCGGCACTTGTAACACATCCGAGCAAACTCTAGCCACCACTAGGCGTGGGGCCTGTGATATTCTTCCCCAAGTTTCATGCCCCCGTTATATCCTTCACTTGATCTCGTGCCCCGAAGGGGTAGAAGGGGTAAATGGGTCGATGCCTGTCAGGCGGGGCTACGCCAGCGAATTCCCCCTCACATTTCCTCAAGGTATTGCCTTGAGCATTCTTGCTGCGCCTTGGCGTTCGATTTCGGTGAAGTTTTTTGATTTCATCATGCGGGTAACTTGAACGCGTTTTTCTTCGACAAACTTTTGTAGATCTTTTTCGTCCGAAACTTTTAAAGTTATCTCTCCGTCCGATCCAATATACCTATGTTTTAAAAAATGGAAGTAGAGGGCCAGTCTTATCTGTGGGTCTTTGATTTTCATTTTATAAGTGAGGATCATTAACGCCTCACGTTTACGATCGACCCTATAGCCCAACCGGGTGTTATCCAGCTTGCTGAATTGTTGCTCAAGAATTGAGAATGCTTCCTTGCGTTCGCTTTTCAGTTCCTTGAGGTCTGGCAGGGATAATACTTTTGCAGCCGCAATGTCGAGCAGCAAAGACAGAGCTCGGGTTTGTTCTCCCAAGTAAGCCGCTTCTATGGGGAACTTGCGGTTCAACCGCTCCACCTCTTTTAAAATCGGTTCCATTTTTTTTATTTGGATTGAGAGCGTTGCCAGACTTTCATCATCAAAGGGCATCAAAAACCATTGTACTTCTTTGGGAATGATCAAATCTTCCCGAGTGGGCCTGGCAAAAAATCGATCCAGAATTTCCGGGAACTCTGGCATAAAAAAGGCGGTGACCGTGTCTGCGAAATAAGGAAAATTCAGCATCAAGAATCTTGGGTCAGAGCGGATGTTTAGTCCATAGGCTTCCAGCTCATTGGCGGCACCTAGAAACGGTTGTGTTAAGTGAAGCGACTCGTGAAGGTGCGTTGCGTTACCATAAACACGGCTGTCTATTAGAATGGCTGCCGGAGAAATTCGTATTGAATCGAATGTGGTGTGCGCAAACTGCCAGGGCTGTAATAGTTCGCCAGACCAGGACTGAATAATAAATTGTTTTATAGGTGCTGGAGGAAGATCGGGGAAAATAGAATGCAACCGTTTCAGCGTTTTCCGCATCCGGTTTGCAGAACGATCTATTAAGTCATCCGGTTGATGGCATTCACTGCAACCGTAGGCCTTAAACCCAGGGATGGAAAATAGAGTGGGCTCACCCTTTGAATGCAGTTGAACGCTTTTTGTGGGCCCAATTTTAGAGTCGAACCCCTCAACAATTTTCTGAGGGGAGTGGATTTTTATCAGGCGATCTAATTCTCCCAGACCCATTTTTTCTTCGGCAAAAAGATTTGGGGCCAGACTCAGACAAAAAATCAGGATGGAACTCTTGATCAACAAAAAACTATTTCGAATTTTCAAAGGATGTTTTCTATTTTGGTTTCTTAATATTGAAGCGTTGCCAAACGCTGATGACCTTGCGGCCATTTCGATCTTCTTTAACCCCGTCCCAAACAGCAAAGGCCATTAGAGCCGGGTCTATACGTTCAGCAAAATCCACATCCCATTTTCCCGTTTTAGGCATATCGCGAAGAAAGACCACCGTCCAGGTTCCATCTTTCCATTCCCCAGAGCCATCTACATTCTGGTTTTCAGGAGGTTGTGGGGTGATTGTTCCAAAGCCTTCGGCATTCAATTCTTCAACGGGGTTTTCTCCCGTAGGATTTAATTTTGAAACCGGGTTGGACATGATACCGCCGTAAATCAGCGCGTCCATATCGACACCGCCGCCTGCGTACTCAAGATCGTCTTCTGCTTCGAGTGCCTCGTCGAGTCCGGCTTTCCAATGCCATATGTTTACCGGCTTGTTACGATTCCCCATTCCAAAGAACGGTTCGTTGTGACCATGTGTGTGCAGTGTCACTGCTCCAAGAGCAAATTGCACGGCAACCCCATCGCGAAAGATATCTGAATGCAATTCAGAAAATGCATCATGGGTGGGGTCTTTCCATTTGATTCGGATAGCCAGTTGTTCGCCATTGTTGACAGAGGCGACATTCACAACTTCAACTGCATCGCGACGGGCAGAGAGCGGGCGCAAAACCAGACTGGTTGTTTTTACTCCATCCCAGACAGGGCTGAAAGGTTCTGTACTTAACTCAACCCCGACAGGAAAAGAATAAATATCTGTTTCAAATTCAGCTTTTTTGAATTCCTTGATAAAATTGGAACGAATGAAATGCACCAGGGCCCAACGATCGGCTTCTGGCACATCGATGTAGGACCTCATCGGTGTTCCATCGAGGCCGGCTGAGATGGTTCGGAAAATATCATCCGGTTTATGTCCGCCCTTTAGAGCTTGTGGATTCGTAATGTCGTGAACAAATACAGCATGCTTCCAGGCATCCATCAGAGACTCTGCCAACTCGCCATCGCCTTTCAGGGAATCGCCATGGCAACGGTTGCATTTCATTTCTTCATAAACTTTTTTGCCTCTGGCGATCAATTCGGGCGAGGACTTGGGATTTGTCTTGGGTACTATTTTTTCGCCCTGTTTTTCTTTTTTAAATCGAGGAGAAAAGTTTTTGATGTGATTGATCAATGCCCAAGTGTCTTCTGGGGTCAGCGCGTCTTTCCAGGCAGGCATGGAGGTTCCCGGTACACCTTCTACGATGGTGCGATACAAATCTTCATCGCGAGGCAGGGTTCCTGTGGGTGTGGTACGAAATTTAAAAATCCCGGCGCGAAAGTCCCGTGGCCAGGGGTAAAGATATTCTGTGGCGTTCCCGCCGCCATTGCCATCTTCTCCGTGGCAGAACACACACATATGCATGAAGATATTACGACCCCGAGCTAAAAGAGCTTTGCCGCTCAGGTTTTCGGGCTTTGTCATTCCCATATCGTCATGGGCTCCCTGAGTTCGAAAAATGCTGCCATCGCTTTTGCCGTGATCCATGTGTCCATGATCCATGGAGCCGTGGTCCATTTCTTCGGGTTGGCTCGTACGATACTCATCACCCGAAACGGCTGGCGCACTGGAATGATCGCCATGATCCATCGCGCCATGGTCCATAGGTTTGTCTTCAGAAAAAGCGGCGGGAGCAATCCAGCAAACACCCACCAGAAAGGCGAATACCAAAAGGTAAGGTTTTTTGTTCGGTTTCATTATTCACTCCTACCCCCCCTAACGGGGGGAGGTAATTAACAATAGCCTAATAAAGTTAACAAAGGGTATTCTCGGTTTAACGAGCCCTTGCTACTTGAATCCATTGTCATGCTTATTTAGGGGCCAGCGTCACGCTGGCGGACCATTTTTACACCTTGTTCTAAATCTGCCAAATCTTTTAAATTGAAGTAATTTTCTTTTTGTCCCAAGCCGAAATACCAGGCGTGGTCAAGGCCTCTTTCTTCTCCTGTCCAGAGGTAGTAACTGCCTCCGTTCTTAAACTCAGAGGCTAAGCCCAGTATTTCGTCATCTTTGCTTTTCACTTTTCCTGTAGCCTGCCATAAATTGTTTAATTCTTGCAAGGTTGGCAAACGCCAATTGTTATGACCTGCAAATTTTTCAGAATTTTTTAAAGTGATATATTCAAGCGCATCGTACCAGTTAAGACCTTTTTTTAAGTCGTGAAAGGAATCGCCTTTTTGCCAGACTAATCCTGTGGCTTCATCGGTAACCGTGCCGTTATTATTAACTTTAAAAGGACCGGCCCAGGCAGGATTAGAAAATAAAAAAAGTGCAACCAAAACGGAAGAGAAGAAGTATGCTAAAACTTTCGAAAACATGAAAACACCCCTTTTTGTGTTTCAACGAATAGACGATTATACCATTATTCCGGCGATGGGGAGAAAGGCAAAACCCCGTCATTTTCGAGTGTTTTTCGCATTTAAGGATGGCAATTTTCAGTTATGGAAAAACTAGTCCATGCCCCAAATCTCAATGCGCAGAACCTGCCTTGGTTTAACACCCATACCTCCCTCGATCTTGCTGACTTTAAGGGGAAACTAACGATCCTCGATTTCTGGACCTATTGTTGTATTAACTGCATTCATGTCATTCCGACCCTCAAACGCATTGAAGAGAAATTTCCCGAATCGGTAGTTGTGGTGGGAGTGAATAGCCCCAAATTCCCCGGCGAAAAAACTACCGAAAATCTTGAGCAAGCGATCTACCGATATCAGATCGAACATCCCATTGTTCAGGATGTTGATCTTACTATCTGGAAAAACTATGCCATCCGTGCCTGGCCGACGCTGATCTTAATCGGACCTGATGGATATATTTTAGAACAGTATGAGGGAGAACCCAATCCCGACATGTTAATCAAAACGATTGCCAAGTTGATAAAGGATTTGAGTTCACAAAAGGAGTTATTTGGTAATGCGGGAGATTTACTTGCGCTTGAAAAAAAACCAGACAACAAAACTTTATCTTTCCCAGGGAAAATTTCTTACAGCATGGAAGATAAAGAATTTGCCATTGCCGACTGCAATCACAATCAGATTGTCACCGCCGATCGGGAGGGCCGTATTACACGTCGGATCGGTTCTGGGGATGCGGGGTATGGAAATGGTGTTTTCGAGGAGGCGGAATTCTTCCGTCCACAGGGACTTTGTTTTCAAAACGGAATTATCTGGGTCGCCGATACTGAGAACCATTTGTTAAGGAAAATTGATTTAAGAAAAGAAAAAGTAGAAACCCTTGCAGGAACCGGAAAACAAGGGACATCCTTAAAAAGGGGAGACGCAAGGGAAGTCTCTTTAAGCTCCCCGTGGGATGTTTCTTTAGAAGACGGTTGGCTTTATTTTGCAAACGCCGGAACTCACCAGATTGGAGTTTTTCATATTGACGAAGGGATCGTTAAACCTTTTGCCGGAACGGGAAGGGAGGGTTTAGCCGATGGCCCACGCTTTATGGGGGCATTCGCACAACCTTCGGGACTTTCTGTAGGTGAAAATAAATTATTTCTTGCAGATAGCGAAACCAGTGCAATTCGTAGTGTTCGTCTCGATGAATTTGGCTTCATCGCAACTTATATAGGAAAAGGGTTGTTCGATTTTGGGGATTGCGATGGCAAAGGCAAGCTGGCGTTATTGCAGCATCCCCTTGGAGTTCATTATTCAAAGGGCAAGGTTTATATCGCAGATTCTTACAATCATAAAATAAAGGTGTTGGACTTGAAGACCCAGAGCGTCTCAACTGTACGGGCTTCTGTTGATATTGTTTGTGATGATAAAACTTGCACCCGGCTATGGGAGCCGGCAGGAGTGCTTGAGCTCAAGAATCAGTTGTATGTATCGGATACCAACAATCATAGAATATTGAAAATTGATTTGGAATCGGGAAAGACAAAAATTTTTATTGCATAAGACCGCAAGTGTTCTGCAAGGGTGGGATGATATTTCGCCCTATGCAGGCAAGCAATGTTGCACAATGTAATCTGCTTAGGTATGCTGGCTGCAAATTTAATTCGTATTTTTACAGGTAATTATTTTGGAATCACTTTTTAAGTCCATTGAAAGTTTTCTTGTAGGCATTCCTCCTTTACTGCAATTGCTTCTCGGTGTGTTTGCCATGATTGGGCTGATCAAGCTTTTCATGGTTACTGTGGATTTTATTGAAGACCGCCGCGAAGGAAAAAAGTAACGTTTCAAATCAAAGTTCAAATTGCATCAGGTCGCGAGCCAGGGCCAGTTCCCCTTTGTAAATATTTTGAACAGTATTTCGGATGTTTTCTAGATCGCAAGGGGGGTAAAAGTGCGTGAGGCAAAGTTTTTTGCAATTTGCCTCTGCTGCCAACTTTCCAGCCAGCGTTGGGCCTAAATGACCTTCGGTTTTTTCTTCATCGGGCCAGGCGCATTCGAGAATCATCAAGTCTGCTTCCCTGCCTAAATCAATCATTCCATCGCAATAATCGGTATCGCCAGAGAGCGCGACGGATTTCCCCTTTTCATTTGTAAAGCGGTAACCCCGGCTCATGGCAATATGCTTCACCTTGCCTGCTTGAACCTTGATTTTCCCGAACTCGTAAATCCCCTCATCAATTTCAACTATATTTAATTTGTATTCGGTAGGTTTTAACCAGTGTTTGAATGCCAGCATGAGTTTGTCGAAAAAAACCTGGAATCCGGGTCCGGCAACGATCTCCAAATCTTTTTTGCGAGCATCTAATTGGTAACGCGACCCGAACAAGAAAGGAATGAGATCGCACATATGGTCGGGATGGTTGTGTGTGAAAAATATGCGATCAATTTCGTGGTAGGTGATTCCCAGGTTTAGGAGTTGTTTCAGGTTTCCGTAGCCGAAATCGACGAGGGTATTGGTCTCGTTATCCTGAATCAGAACGCCGGAAGAATTGCGCTGTAAAGAGGGCACTGCTGTTCCCGAACCGAGTATTGTGATTTTCACTAGATTGAATCAGTAAGCAGATTTTATTGCATCCAAAATGGCTGCTTCCAGATTGCCCCATGAGGATTCAGGTTTTTTAGTGACGGTGATGAAATCAGCCATCAAAAATACCTGGGTCACACCGTCAATTGCGAACAGAGCTTTGGCAACAGGAGATTCTTCAGCAGCTTCTACGTTGGCATAAGTTTTATGACCTGAATCCAGGGCATTGCAATTGAGCGTGTACTTCATTGCATTTTCGTTGGGGGTGCTTGATATGCTTACTTCGACTGCCATGCTTTTTCCTTTCGTTATATTAGGCGCGATTCGATTTTCTGAATATGCCAAATGAGCTGGTATAGCCATGCAAGAATGTTGTTTTTCCCACGGGTCCGATTTCGCCATTACAGAAAAATCCTCCTAAAGGGATTTCTCCAAGTTTGTTGCGGAACATATTGGTGTCGTGGTTCGCCTCTCCGTAAAGATACTTTCCTCTTCCGAGACAGGAAAACAATAATGCTCCGCTGGCATTTTCTGCGTTACCTTGAGACAGATAGCGTGTGAGCATCACGTCAAGGTCTTCTGCGGACATTTTTTTATCACGAAGATGGAATTGGACCAATTGCCCTGTTCTAAGCAGTGCGCCGATTGCCAGAGCGCCACTTTCCCGGTCGACTCCCATCAGGTTGCGAATTAAAAAGTCGCCTTGCTTAGGGTCGTCTTTCATAGGGTCCATTTCGATGCCCAAAAATAGAGACGTTTGTAATAATTTTTTGTCGGAATCGGAAAGGGTCTCGTTGAGTTCCTGTAAAACTTCTAATGTGGGTTTGCCATCAAGTTCTTTAAGCAATGTGTCCTGGCAGCCCGTAATTTTCATAGGTTCGCCTATGGGACGGCAACCTTGCGCGACAATGGTATCGACCTCTATGTCACCACTTAAGGCAATGCCGATTAATCCATTGTCGTAAATTTTATCTCCCAGATAAAGTGCGTTACCGCCTAAAGCCTGAGCGCCGCTGGCAAGTCCACCCACTTTTTTGCTGTTTGGGTAAGCGAAGTCGACACCTGCAAGAAATTCATCGCCACGAAAAGAAAAGGGGTCAGCTAGAAAAATAAAATGTGGTTGGTCTTCGATATTTACATCCAACCATTCACGCCAAACGGTAGGGGAAGTGTCTTGATCGGGCAGTTCTTTTGTTTCTGAATAAAAAGGTTGGATTTTTACACCGGGCATTTTTGCGCAAGTAATACTGAATGCCGCTTGCTGTTCAACTTCTTCTCCATTCCCTATAATGCCACCCCCCGAACAGCCAAACAGCAAACCGGGTTTGAGATACCGGTTAATGATGTCGGGAACTTTGTCGTAAAAATCTTTATATTGAGGAGCAATGAATATTACCGTCAAATCGGCCTGATCGTTTCCTAATTGCCGAACAGCTTCTTCGGTAGCTTCCTGGATAGCTGCATCGATATCCGTTTGTTTTGATAGGGCAGAAACCCATTTCATAATTTGCTCCTTCTAATATTCAAAGATGATAAAGATGTTAGATGACAAATAGGCTAATGGGATTTACCATTTAAAAATTCTAAAGCGGATTCTGCTGCAACATTGCCATTTTGAATGCAGTCGGGAATGCCAATGCCTCTATAAGCGCTGCCAGCAAGGAATAGTCCGGGGTAATTTTTCAAATCTTCCATTATGGAATCAATTCTTTTGGAATGATTCACGTGATATTGAACATTCGATTTGAAATTTTGAAATACTTTGCAAAAAACCGGTGTTTCTGTGATACCCATTATTTCCCGCAGATCATCTCTTACAAGTTTTTCCAGGGTTTCCGCATCTTTTTCAGCTATCTCCTCCTGAAGGGCGCCTCCAAGATAACAGCGAATCATCACATGCCCTTCGGGTGCGCGATGGGGGAATTTGGAAGAGGTCCAGGTGCAGGCGAGAATGCTTCGTCCTTCTGCCTTTGGAACGACAAATCCAAATCCATCGAGAGCGTGGGAGAAACCTTCTTTTTTGTAGCCAAGAGTTACGGTTGCGGTAGAGACATAGTGGATGCGGCTTAGCAGTTCAGCCGACTCAGGAGCGATAGGCTGTATTAGTTTTGCGGTGATTGCGCCAGGCGTAGAAATGATGACAGCGTCGGCTTGACGTTCCCATCCATCTTCGAGTTTTACATGCCAGCCATCTTCTTTATTTTCGAGCGCGGAAACTTTTGCGCCTGATTTGAATTGAACATTTGGAGAATTTTTTATTACCGCATCGACCATTTCACCTAATCCGTTTTTCAATGTCATAAATAAGGAGTAGGAAGTTTTTGGGCGTTTGCCGGCATTCATCAGCATAGCTTTTTTACGAGCCAGCATTCCCAGAATGAGAGACCGATATTTTCTTTCTGTTTCAACAAACATCGGAAAAGTGCTGCCAATGCTCATTTTTTCCGGATCGCTGGCATATATTCCGGCGAGCATAGGTTCCGCCATTTTACTGAGAGCCTCTTCACCCATTCTGCGACGCACGAATGAGGCAAGACTTTCGTCGGAATCATCTGTTTTTTTCGGGATCAGTAAATCGAACGCCATGCGAATTTTCCCCATCAAACTGAATAAGGGGGTAAATGCAAATGGTAAAAATTTAGTGGGGATCATCAGGCTGAGTCCATCCGGCATGGTGACCAGTTTGCCGCCGGTATAAACAAAAGTACTGGGTGCGCCGGGATTAGTACCCGTCAGACGATCTTCCAGTCCGAGTTGTTTGCATAATTGGATTGCAGCGGGCTTTTGTGAGATAAATGAGTCGGGACCGCGTTCAACGACGAATCCGTCTGACTTTTCTGTGGAAATTTTTCCACCAAACCGGTCACTTCCTTCGAGCACAATGCACTCTAAATCTGCGCCAGCCTCAATCTCACGCTGAATACGGTAGGCAGTCGCCAATCCGGCGATGCCACCACCAATAATAATAATTTTTTTCATGGCGCATTAT
>JABJCF010000352.1 GCA_018665625.1 Nitrospina sp.
ACCCTATCTGGAGCAAGATCAAATAGGAAAGTGCCTGAGGGCTGCCCGCCCGATACTTTCGGGTTGATTGCTCGAGCCTGTTGGCAACAGCAGGCCTAGATTAATGGTCACCGCTTCATGTTTCATGAAGTACAAAACCCGGCTTATGGTTTACTTCGGCTACCGGCAAAGCCTGTTGCACATCTATTTTCCTGATCTGCTAATATTCCTCGAGCTTTAAAAGTCTTTGTCCTTAGACTCCATATCTCCACGACAACCCAATTAGTGATGTATTAGCCTGTTCGGTTTGACTTCTGAAAGTTAGACATATGGCTCTGAATTTTTTCCCCAAGAGGGTCGGGGAGTGTCACTCTATGCAAGGCATTGATAAGAAATACCATCACTGCCAGCAAGGTGATCGGTAGAATGTAATGGGAAACAGGTTTAGCGGGTTTTCTTTTTGGATAGGTAGTTTGCACGTTTTCCTCCTTGAATAGGTGCATTGATTTCTGCTCTCGTATCGGCTGAAAGTCTGACTTCCATTTCGCTTGTGGGCATTTAGCGAATTAGTCCCTTCCTTTCAGAGTTTTTCACTCCTTTTTTGTTCAAATATCTCCCATTCGCGGCTTTATTATCGTGTTATGTGCAGTATTTTAAAACCATAGGGTGGTTGACGGAAAAAGCCCTTGATTTCAAAGGCTAAAAAGCCGTAAACGGTATATAGGGAATAGAGTTTCTGAGCGGAGTAGCTCGGCGGATAACTTGTAATGATCAATAGGGTTTCGTTGCAGACTTCTCGCATCTGTAAGAAGCTTTTCGATTTACGCTTTCCTTTGCTTAACCCGTGCTATATGTTGAAAATTCATGATGAAATTTAATAGCTGCCTTAATCTCTTCTGGGCGATTTTTCTCGTTTTGGGGCTCTGTCTTATGGGGTCTCCCGCATTGGCTGACACAACCCCTGTGATGACCGTAGACAGTGATGGTTTGTTAAATCGGCAGGTATCCCTGAGTTCAGGGGAAAGTCAACTAGAGTCTCTTCACTCCGATTTTTTATACTCATTCTCGGATGATTTTACTTTTTCCGGTACCGATGATGAACTGCTCTTGGCTACAAATAAAACTTATTCTTCGGCTCTCAAGGAAAGACCTGAACGGAAAAGTTTGCGTGGCAAAATTAAGCTGGACAGTAATTACTTTAAAGGTATGTTTGCGGATACCGGTTATGCGCTGACTTCTCCCTGGCGCTGGGATAAGTCTGACTGGTTTACGGCTTCCATTGTGGCCGGAACCACTGGAGTATTCTTTGCTCTGGATGAGGAAATTCGGGATATATTTCAATATCGGGGTAAGGACAGTTCAGTTACAATAACTAACTTTACCACTATATTTGAACCGTTTGGCAACGCTATTACTACCGTTCCTGCTCTGGCCGGATTTTACATTTATGGAAAGTATTGGGAAAATAAGAAAGCTGAACGAACCGCTTTACTGGCGGTTGAGAGTCTTCTAGTCACTGGGTTGTTTACCAGTGTCTTAAAGACGATGGTTGGACGGCAACGCCCTCATTCAGGTGAGGGCGCTGATATTTTTAAAGGCCCAAGTATAAACAAAAATTCTTTTCCTTCCGGACATACCTCATCTGCCTTTGCAATTGCTACCGTGATGGCTAACGAATATGAAGAGATCCCTTATATAGCTCCTATTACCTATGGCATTGCCACACTTACAGGAATGTCTCGTGTCCACGAGGATAAACATTGGGTGTCAGATATTTTTTTTGGTGCGATGCTGGGTTATTTCACTTCGAAAACCATCCTCAAACTTCATAGCAACAAAAAAGGGAGACACTTTACTATTTATCCTCGCGTTGATCGTAGAGGCGGTGGCCTGGTCTTGTCGACCCGGTTTTAAGAGAACTTAAAATTGAATTTTTATTGAGTGAAAAACGTTACTGATTCTCGGCCCAGGCAGCCAGTTTCTCACGGAAGATTTTTGCGTTATGCCTGACATCCACCGGAAAATCAGGATAAAAAAGCACCTTCTTTATAGATCGGGTTTGCGTGGAAGCGGCGGCGATCTCAAGTAACTCCTGAATGAAGTCCGCACGGTTATTAGCGACTCGATTCCTATTCTCAGGCTCTATAATGATAACGGGTTCACGATTGTTCCCGCTCCCTTTACCCACTAGTGCAGAACGCCTGACATCGGGGTGCTGGTTGAACAAGGCTTCGCAGGGAATGGTGAATAGAATTTCCAAATTGGTGACGATACGATGGCTTTTTCTGCCGCAGAACCAAAGCCGATTTTGTTCGTCCCATTTCCCAACATCGCCCATCCTGTGCCAGAAAGTTTTGCCATCTTGGATTTTAGCAAGATGCGTAACATCATCGTGGTTGAAATAAGTTTTGGTGACCCAGGGAGCTTTCACAATAATTTCTCCTGTTTGGCCTTTTGGGACTTCTAAATCCTCCTCCCATTTGAAAATAGGTTCTTCTGAAATTCGTATGATTTTTACTTCGGCTCCAGGA
>JABJCF010000036.1 GCA_018665625.1 Nitrospina sp.
GGCAGAAAAATACGATTCACTTGGCGCAGCTATTGGATATTTGGCCAGTCAGGTTTTTCTATTCCTTCCTATTGGAACAATTATATGGATTAAATGCCGTTCGAAATGGCACAAATTGAATACTTAAAATTATGAAATTTGGTGTTTTTGGTTTACTTACTTTCATTTCATATTTATCAGCTTCCTCAGCTTTTGCTTTTGATTCAAGTTTAGAAGGTCGGGTCAAATTGGGAAGCTCTTATATTTTTGATTCACCCAATGGCTTTGAAGATTTTGATAGTGAAGCAGAATTGCGCCTGGGAATATTGGGCAACGCCTGGGAAAATGATGTTTGGCGTTTGGATTACGAATTATCCGCCGATGCGAAACAAGCAGATGGCCCAAGCGTTGAGTCGAGACTTCGCGAAGAAACAGATATAGATTTCTTTCGCGCATGGCTTCGTCTGGATAATGGCGATTTTAAAATTCGAGGAGGTCGCCAAAAAATTCTTTTTGGTTCAGGAACTATTTATAGACCCCTTGGATTATTTGACACACGAGATGTTACTGGCGTTGTCCCAGAAACAAGAGGGATAGATGGTTTTCGTTCCACATGGTTTCTTTCTCCCTCTTCTTTTCTTGAGGGCTGGCTGGTTCCCGCCAAAAAGGATGGCTCCATAATCACAGGCCTGCGTGGCGAATCACTAATTGGTGATATTGAGGTTGGAATAGTGGCGCAATATCACCCCCGATCTGACCTAAAAGATTTAGCAGATTTTGATCAGGAAATGGTTCAGCTTGGTTATCACCTTAAAGGTGAAAATGAAATCGGCTTCTGGAATGAAAGTCGGTTGGATATAGAGATGCAATCGCCTATTCGTTTTGATACTGTTTTCGGGGCAGACTACACCTTTGACTTGGGAGAAGGCCTGCATTTTCTAATGGAATATTTTCTTACCACACGTCAAAAGAATTTCACTCTTACGGATACCAAGGGACAAAGAACCATTCAACAAATAGGCTTTGCAATGGATCAACCGGTGGGCATAGATATTCAATGGCAAATTTATGGACTTTACGATTTACGTGATAAAAGTTTTCAACTGGTTCCCCAAATTGAATATTCGGTTACAGAGACTTTGTTTCTTTATCTGCATGGAAGAGCAGGCGGGAACATCAAGGAAGGAGAAAAAAATGGCAGATTGCACAGACGAACAGGAGTTTTTAATGGTACAGAATCCATAATAGGATTAACGCTGGTAAACTATTTTTAACAATGATGAATATGAATAAAATTCTGATCAAATTAAACCAGGTCTCAAAAGTTTTCAAAGTTGGCGAAGAAAACTTTACTGCATTGCATGATGTCAGCCTTGAGATTGATAGCGGAGCCTTTATGTCCTTTGTTGGCCCTTCTGGCTCTGGAAAAACCACCCTATTAAACCTTATTGGCGGCTTGGATGTTCCCACAACAGGGAATATTTACTTTAAGGAGGAAGGACTATCTTCCATGAGCCGAGAGCAAATGGCTCGATATAGAAGGGAAAATATTGGATTCATATTCCAAACTTATAATTTATTGCCTGTTTATTCAGTTTTCGAGAATGTACTGTTTCCTCTTTTATTGAATGGCGAAAAGGAAAAAGATGTTCGAGATCGTGTTATGGATATTGTCACAAAAGTCGGACTTGAAAGTCAGGTAAAAAAAAGACCTTCACAATTATCGGGGGGACAATGCCAAAGGGTGGCTATTGCGAGAGCGCTTGTAAAGGACCCACTTTTAATTCTAGCTGATGAGCCGACCGCAAACCTCGACTCGAAAAATTCGTTACAAATTCTTGAATTGATGCGGGAATTAAACCAACAGTACCAGGCTGCCGTCGTATTCTCAACGCATGATGAAAAAGTAACCCGCTACGTTCGCCGAGAAGTGAAACTGGAAGATGGCAAAGTTATATCAGACAATAATAATTTAAATGGCGATTCATAAAAATGAATTGGGATATTGCCAGCAAAAACTTTTACAGACAAGGAATGAGAGCATTTCTAAATGTTCTGGTAACTGCTCTTTCAATCATTTCATTAATATTTATGCTCTCTTTGTTGAACGGATTTCAGGCACAAGCTACCCGAAATCTGGTAACTACCGATGTCGGTGGCGGTCATTACCGGGCTCCAGGATTTGACATCCTTTCTCCCACCGAGTGGGAAGATCACACATTAAGAACACCTGAATCACTTTTAAAATTGCCTGACGGTGACAAAGCAGAAGTATTAGTGCAACAAGGGCAACTCTACCCTAATAGAAGACTCTATCCCGTTCAAATTCGCGGGGTTTCAATGGATCAGTCTTTATTGACGTTGCCTTTAGACAATCTGAAAAATTTTAATGCTCAGGTTGGTGATGCCATTCCTGCTGTTGTAGGTGTGAAAATGGCAAGAAAAGCACATTTGAAAAAAGACGATCTTATTACACTTAAATGGAGAGATAAATCTGGAGCCGTAGACGCCAGGGATATCCAAATTGTAGATGTAGGAGATATGATCAACCCGCGCATAGATGACGGGGTGGTTTGGTTACGGTTGGATCATTTACAGTCTATGACGGATCGCCAGGGAGAGGTCAGCTGGGTGGCCGTTCGTGACTATACGGGTCCTGTTGCTGGATTTGAATTTCTATCCATTGAATCTCTTATGGCTGACCTGCTTGCATTATTACGTCAAGATAGGGTGAACTCTAAAATCCTTTGGTCTATCTTAATGATTCTTGTTTGTACCAGCGTGTTCAACACCCAAATATTGAACATATTTAAAAGGCAAAAAGAAATTGGGACTTTGATGGCTTTGGGAATGGATTCAAAAAGAATTGTTCGCATATTCACTCTGGAAGGAGCTCTAGCAGCAATATGGGCATTGGTAGTTGCAGGCTTATTGGGAATTCCATTTTTTATCTGGTTTCAAAGTATAGGTTTTGATGTATCCCATTTAAGTGAAGCAAGTTTTCCCATCCGAGAAACTATTTATCCAGATTATCAACCCAAGGAAATTTTTTATTCACTAGTAATCGTTTTTATATTGATTATTGTAGCGGCCTGGTTGCCTGTGAAAAAAATAACCCGTCTGGACCCGACTCTAGCACTTCGCGGAAGGGCCATCACATGATCGCATTTTTGTTTCGAGGTATTTTGCGCGATAAATCACGTTTCCTATTTCCATTTTCCATAGTAACTATTGGAGTAGCCCTGGTAGTGGCATTAGTGGGATTTATGGAGGGAGTTTTTATGGGGATGATTGATATGACAGCAAATCTCGATGCAGGACATTTGCGGTTGGTCAACAAACCTTTTTATGAGGAGGAACATTTGCGCCCTCTTGATCGTTCTCTTTCAGCGCAAAAAGAAACCCGGGAATGGTTGAATAAAAATTCGCCGGAATATGTGCAATGGTTTCCACGTATTCGATGGGGTGCAATATTAGATGTTCCAGATAAAAATGGCGACACACTTTCCCAAACTCCTATTGTAGGCATGGGTCTTGAATTAAAAAATAAAAATTCATTGGAATTAAAGCGCATGCGCTTATCAGAAGCTTTGGTGAGTGGGAAGTTTCCCGAATCACCCAAAGAAATGCTGATGGGGGATCAATTAGCAGAAACCCTGGGTGTGAAGCTGGGCCAGGCGGTCACCCTATTCGGCCAATCTTTTGA
>JABJCF010000353.1 GCA_018665625.1 Nitrospina sp.
AATTAGCACTACTTATAATTCTGATTGCTCTGGGCGTTCAAAACGGAAAACAGATTAAGGAAGCCGTTCTTCCAAAGAAATATGCGATGATGGTACACATAGCTATCTTCATTGTAGGTGCTTGTATGATTTATCTCGCAACCATCAAACCGTTTTAAATGGACATCCTGTTCACACTAGTTGCCAGCGTTGTCTTGATCATCGGCTTTCTCGTTGTTTGCCGCGTTGTAGACGAAGAGGAAGATGAGGAGTCAGGCGATGAAACAGATAGCACCTGAATCATCCGCATTCAAAATTTTAGAAAAAAAAGCAGCTAGTTGCCGGCTTTGCCCTGCCCTCGCGGACCAACCTGCGATATTAAGCCCAGCCAACGGCAACCTGAATGCTGAAATCGTTTTCGTAGCCGAAGCCCCTGGTCGTTTGGGAGCCGGACGCACAGGTATTCCTTTTCATGGGGATAAATCGGGGGAGAACTTCGAAACCCTACTGGCACATATTGGCCTGAGTCGAGCTGATGTTTTTATAACCAATGCCGCGCTCTGCAATCCCTTGGAAAACGGAAGCAACCGACGACCCAAAACAAGCGAAATAAAAAACTGCTCGCCCTTTTTAAGAGCAACCCTCGAAATCATTCACCCGCAGATTGTTGTGACTTTAGGCTCTGTTGGGTTGCAGGCACTCAATCTTCTTTTGGGAACACGCTATCAACTCAATAAGGAAGTTGCAAAAAAGCTCTCTGCCCCAGAGTTCAGTCTTTTGCCTCTATACCACCCCAGTCCCCGAGTCACTAATTGGATGCGACCCCTGGCCCAACAAAAAAAAGATTTCAAAAAAATAACATCCTATAAAAAGGTCAGGACTTAAACTCATACCCCTTTTCACGGTGAGTGATGATATAGCGAGGAGACTGCGGTTTTTTCTCAAAATATTTTCTTAGCCGCGCCACAAAATTGTCGACAGTCCGGGTTTCTGTTTGCGGATCGTAACCCCAGACTTTTTCCAAAAGTTCTTCACGGCTCACGATATTATCTTTTTGTGAAACCAGCAAACGCATCAACAAAGCTTCTTTGGCAGTCAAGTAGAATTCTCCGGAGCTACCTTTTGCTCTACCATTGATAAAATTAATCCACATATCACCAAAATGAAATATTTCCTGATCGTGAACCGGCTCTTTATACCACTCCCATCTTCGCAAAATACCTTTAACCCTGAGCAACAGTTCTGGCAAATGAAAAGGTTTGGTTAGATAATCATCGGCACCGGCTTCCAATCCCAATTGTCTGTCTTCGTCAGAAGATTTCGCAGACAACATTAATATAGGAAAACGCAGATCGGTTTTACGCACCCGTCTGGCAACCTCGAGACCGTTGAGTTTGGGTAGCATTATATCCAGGATCATTAAATCAAAGACCTGTTCACCGAGCAGTTCAATAGCGGATTGGCCGTTATCTACAAGAGAAACGATATAGCCTTCGCGTTCCAGGTTAAACTGCAACCCTTTTGCCAAGTGCGATTCGTCCTCTACAACTAGAATTTTTTTTGCTTCATTCATAGAAATTTATTTTCGAGTTTTCCCTATCAAACAGTTAAACCACGACTTACCGGAAGAGATACGGTAAACACTGCCCCCTGACCTCGCCCGGCGCTCATAACCTTTAGTTTGCCCTTATGGTTTCTTACAATTTCCCGGGAAATGAATAACCCCAACCCCGCGCCTTCGATATTCCGCGTATCTTCATTTTGCACTCTATAAAACTTCTTAAAGACTTTTTTCATATCTTTTTTTTCAAATCCAATTCCTTTGTCCTCAAAATCAACATCCCAAAATCTGCCCGACCTATGAAGTTGAATTTTAAGATCTGAACCGACAGGGGAATAACGCAAGGCATTTCCTATAAGATTATTAAACACCATCTGCAGGGCTTTTTTATCCAATGTTAATACTGGGGAAGCATCCAACTGCAATTTAACATCGCATTTTTTTTCTTCGAATTGTCGCCTGTGATCCCCTACCACTTGTGATAAAAATTTTCCAAGATCCACCTTTTCCAGTTGCAACTCCATACTTTTTGGATCGGCCTTGCTGGATTGCAGAATATTCTCTATCAAAGAAGAAAGACGAGATGTGTCTGACAACATTGTTTCGACAAAATCTTTACTCTCTTCATTAGAAACCTCCTGATATTTCAATGTCTCCAAATAAAGTTGAATAGACGCAAGGGGAGATTTTAATTCATGCGATACACTGGCCACAAAATTACTTTGCATTTGGTTTAAACGATTTTGTTTATTCCAGTAAACAAAAATCACATACACTCCAGCCAGAATGAGGAGCATAAGAAAACAACCTTCAAACAGAATCAACCATTCGACCTCAGCGTGAAACAAGTCGGGTCGAATTTTCTGAGCTAATTCTTTGATGGAAAGGTTGTTTTCGAGATACCAATTTATCCAGACCGCCATTAGAACAATCCAGGCAATCTGCACCCCAATAAAAACCATAATGGGGTGAAACAAAGCACGTATCTTATTCACTCAATAACTCCACTTTTCCACACATGCAAGTTCCCATATTCCCTCAATTTCACCAAGGACATAAACTGAAGTAGAACCGCGATTGGTTCTTCACTCTCAGACTCTGAAAACGGTCAATATTACATAAGTTTTACACTTATATACCCTTAAATAAGGATAACATAGAGACTTAAAATAATTGAAATTATAGAGGCTACTTCATGACAACCAAATCAATTCCCAATTATTCGCTCAAGTTCAATCCCATTGCTCTCACACATTTTATCCTGATTCATGGGATGGCTTTATTTGCTTTTTTTCCTTTTGCGTTTTCCTGGAGTGCTGTCGCCTTAATGTTTTTCATGTATTGGTTAACAGCGTCCATAGGAATTTGTTTGGGTTATCATCGTTATTTAACTCACCGCGGTTTCACCTTACCTAAATGGTTAGCTTATTTTGTAGTGTTTTGCGGAACCCTTGCTTGCCAGAACGGTCCCATCAAATGGGTTGGACAACATAGAATGCATCATGCCGGTTCAGATACTATTGAAGATCCACATAGTGCTGAAAAGGGGTTTTGGTGGTCTCATTTTACATGGATGCTATTCACTCATTCCAAGTTTGATGACAAAAAAATTCTGAACGATTACACAAAAGATTTCAGCACTGACAAAGTTTATAAATTTATGGATAATTACTTCATCATTATTCAAATCGTTTTCGGTCTTATGCTTTATGCTATCGGCGGTTTTCCATGGGTTGTCTGGGGCATATTTGTACGCTTGGTAGTAGCCTATCATTCTACATGGCTGGTAAACAGTGCCGCACATACTTTTGGCTATGTAACCTTCCCGCTTAAAGACGATCTTGCCACAAATTGCTGGTGGGTGGGGCTTTTGGCATGGGGCGAAGGTTGGCATAATAACCACCACGCATTTCCAAAATCAGCGCGCCACGGATTGCGTCCTTGGGAAATTGATATGACCTGGTGGGCTCTCAGCTTACTTGAAAAGCTCGGCTTAGCTAAAGATATAAAAGTTGCAAAGTTGATACCCAACCCAGCTCACGAAGCTGAGGCAAGCGACAGTACTGAGCCCGCATTCATCGGGAAAATGGTTATTCAAGAGGCTTAACCCTTAAGGCTTCCCCTGTGACAAGCAGCCTAGGGGACGGAGGCCATATCAAAGTCGAGATGATAGCCTGCGTATTTTCTTAGGTTGATTACTCGGGTTTCGAAAATAAGATATTGGC
>JABJCF010000354.1 GCA_018665625.1 Nitrospina sp.
CTGGACTTGGCGGATCCCATAGTTTTCCCGTAGATGTCGTACCTGTTCGGCCACCTTAATGGGATCACGCGTGCGTAGAGTCGTAAAGGCTGAGTTGCAGAACACGCAAGCACCTGGGCACCCTCTTGTAGACAACATATTAGTTGCAGGTAAGTGCCGGTATGTAGCCGTTCCAGGAAAATAATTTTTGAAATCAACAAGATGATAAGCTGGAAACGGATATTGGTCGAGGTCCATAAGTAACTCGCCCGGTTTGTTATGTTGAATTGATCGTCCTTTTCGAAAACTCAACCCTTTGATTTCCGAGAAATCGATGCCTTCGACGATTTGCCGCATTGGTTCTTCACCATCTCCCCGAACAATCACATCGATTGAAGAATTTCGTAACATAATTTCAGGCATTGCTTCAGCATGGGCTCCCCCTGCAATCACGGCACAATCAGGCAATTCTTCTTTACAAATTTTAGCAATTTTATGGGACGGAATAGCCATACTGGTCAACACAGAAATCCCGATAAACTTAGGCCGGTCGCGCTTGAGGCGTCGACGCACTTCATTTTCATCCAAACCCTCACCATGTATATCGTAGACGACAACACTATAACCTAGCGATTCCAAGTAAGAAGCTATGGAAAGGATGCCTAAGGGAGGCAGACTATTTTGAAGTGTCGCACGCCCGTCTGCCACCGCCCAAGGGGGATAGATAAAGGCGACATCGTAACGCTTTGTCGATCCCTCTACTACTCCAGTTTCGGCACTATAGCTTTGTGTTTGGCTCATAAGAAATATCTAATTGAAAGAAGCTATTCTTCAATTGGTTTTTTAAGAAGGTAATAAACAAGTGTTCCAAAATAGCGATCCATAATTTTATGGAAGAAACCTCCAGTTTTGAAAAACTTAAGAAATCGAACAGGAAAAAAATGAGGTTCCACCCGGAGGTGCTCAAATTTTACAAAAAGCTCATCAGCTTGTTTCCGTGAATACACTTTTGCAATGGGAGTATTATTTCCATCATACGTCCGAACCAAATCCTCAGGTGTTTCTACTGACAACATATTTTCACGCCCCTGCTTTTTTACTAACATAAGGGGAATTAACTTCCGGATCAAATACCATAGAGGTGGTTTCAGCAAAACATTTTGGTAATACACGCAAACACTGGCTACTCCCCCCGGTTTCAAAACACGATAAAACTCTTCAACTGCTTTTTCAGTATCAGGGGTATGATGAATGACTCCATTACTAACTATATAATCGAAATAATCATTTGAGTAGGGTATCTTTTCTACCGATGCTTTAGAAATGGTACCCTGAAGGTTAAAAACTTCCAAACTCTTTTGCGTAATCTCAACACTTTTAGGAGTGAGGTCAATGGCATGCACCTCAAAATCCCTACGAGCATAAAACCGAGTGAAAACACCGACACCGCACCCCGCATCAAGAATTCGTTTTCCCTTGCCGCCGCCAAACTCATAGAATTTTTCACGTGCCCACCGTTCGTTGTCCGCCCAACGCAATGAGTCGATTTGCTCAAGGTAATTTTTTAGATCGGTTGAAGCCGAAAACTCTACTGAATGAACGGGGTTTTCGTTCCAATAGTTTTTGACATCTTGAATTGAAGGGCTCGTCATAGGTCTATAGATAGGTGTTCCTGAGAAATAGTTCTATTTTGAAAATGAAAAATTTTGTATTATCGGACCTCGGGGAAATTTTTTCTCCAAGCTTGAAAAGCAATCAGATTAAACAATATCCTATAGTTATTCCTTTTTCCACTTAGGTGCGAAGCAATGAGGGCTTTAAGCACCTTCCTATCTACCAAGTCCTCCAGGGCCTCATCTTCTGCCAGATTATCCAGCCATTGTCTGAGGTCGGTTTTAAGCCATCGGGCAATCGGAAAAGTAAATCCTTGTTTCTTCTGTTTTAAAATTGGATCAGAAAAACCGCAACGAGCCATAGTGGTCTTGAGCAATCTTTTCGATTCACCACTCTGCCACTTTAGCCCATCGGGCAGACGGTTGGCAAACTTAATCATGGAGATTGTTAGAAACGGCGACCTCACTTCAAAACTCGATTGCATGGAGGCCCGATCCGTGTGCAGGCATACAAATTCCGGTAAAAATATCTTTTGATAGAAATATAACAATTGCTGAGTTGGGGTTTTTGATTCCATTCCCTTCATGCAGTTGGCGGCAAAATCGAGCAAGGTGCCTGGCTGTCCAGAACGGTCAAAGAAATCCTGCGGAGTATTCGGGCAAAGGCGCGCAAGATCCTCTGGGGCCATTGAAGCCAACCAGAGGGGATAACGTAAAATGCTGTTAGCCGGAAACCCCTGCAAATAAGCAAGCGCTTTAAATTGCAAGCCAAGATACCCGTCGGAGCTCTTAAGAAAATTTTTTGTCCCCCAGTTTATCAGATCCAGTACTGAGCTTGGTAATGTCTGTATGAGAGACGCTAGCCCGAGCCCGGAAAAGGGTGCGTAGCCTGCAAACAATTCATCCCCTCCGTCTCCCGCCAAAGCCACGGTAATGTCTTTGCGGCAAGATTGGGCCAAAAATCGCATATTGACGAAACCCGGATCTCCGTGCGGCTCGTCTAAAGCCCCAAGATAATCTCGAAACGCACCATAAAGAGTTTCTTTACCAAGGGTATAAACCTGATGATTTTTAATCCCTAGATGACGACATATCTCACGTGCCTTAGCACTTTCATCAAAATCCGTCTCTCCCATAGCAACACTGTAGGCGGTAATATTTGGGTTATGCTTATGACAGGCCTGAAGAATCAACGAACTGTCAACCCCTCCTGAAAGCAGTACACCGTATGGGACATCAGAACGCATGGAAATTTGGCAGTTCCGGTCAAATAGATCGGTAAACTGTTCCGAGGCTTCATCGAGGGTCAAGTCCAATTGATTGTCGCCAGGCACCGAATCCCAATAGCGCTTTAATTGGGTTCGACCGTTTTTAAATTCTACGAAGCAACCAGGAAGTAGTTTTTTTACACCTTTTATAGGACTGGTATCCCAAACATAATAGGAGTTGGCTAAATAGCGGGTGAAATTCTCTCGATCAATAGACCAATCCAAGCACTCGAGTGCCAACAATGCGCGAAGCTCAGAAGCGTAAACCAGTTCCTGGCCGTGCTCAAAATAGTAAAGAGGCTTTTGTCCCAGATGATCCCGTACCAGAATATGTGTGTCGGTTTGATTATCGTGGATGGCGCATGCAAACATACCTTCGAAGCGCTCGAAAGCCTCTATTCCCCAAGCCTGATAGGACTTTAAAAAAACTTCCGTATCGGATTCGGTGGTAAAAACAAACCCAAGTTGTTTAAGCTCTTCTCTCAACTCAATGTAATTGTATATTTCGCCGTTATAGGTAAGAATATAACGATTATCATCGCTTTTAAAAGGCTGTGCCGCATTTTCCGACAAGTCAAGGATCTTAAGGCGTTGGTGAGCCATGAAGACACCACGATGAGACCAGTAGCCAGAAGCATCGGGGCCTCGGTGAGCAAGCTTCGCAGTAGCTGACCGGGCCATTTCGATCTCCCGATCAGTTAATACTCCCTCAAATTTCAACCAGCCGAAAAGTCCGCACATATTTCAAAATTTAAGATTAATATGAGTTAAGTATGAAGGCGAGAGATTGAACATGCTCAAAACCAGAAAAGGACTATGCCCTCTCACGGGACAAAAGGTCGCTTCGAAAAACTGTATTTTCTTTTATCCTTTAAGATAAGTAACCTGGATTTCCCCGTTTCTGCACATTCTAAATCAAAAAACACGGCCAATCAGTAAAAATTTTAAACGGAGGATCGCGCCTCTAGTCCTTGCTAGCACTAGAGAATTCCCAACCCCTCACAACTTACTCAGGTTTTTAAAGTAGAAAAATAGTGATTTTTTTTGTAGCATGTTGCCTTGCAACTATAAACAGTAATAAATTATTGATGCTTTCCACCTTGCCGACAAAGGACAATACCTAGTGCCCAGCTCTTTAGTCAGTATAATCGTTCCCGCCTTCAATGAGAAAGAAAGCTTAAAAGAGTTACACGCAAGAACTCAGAAAGTGTTTAATAATCTGGGTCGACCCTTTGAACTTATATTTATAGATGACGGGAGCAATGATGGCACTCTTGACTTTTTGAAAGATTTACAATCCAATCATTCTAATATCGTCATCCTTCGACATTTCAAAAACTTTGGTAAATCCTTGGCTCTGATGCAGGGGTTTGATGTAGCTCGGGGAGACATCGCCATCACCCTTGATGCCGACCTGCAGGATAGGCCTGAAGAAATCCCCTATTTCATCCAGAAAATC
>JABJCF010000355.1 GCA_018665625.1 Nitrospina sp.
AAAACCGGCCAGCATGGAACACCCAGCTCCGACAGCATAAGAAATCGCTGTCCAGAATCCGATCCACAATCCATTTTGCATGGAAATCAGGACGAGCAGGAGCAGAAAAATTCCTGCAATAAAGTAGCCGAGGATTTTGTATTCTCTTGAAAGAAAGACCATGGCGCCTTCATGGATAGCATCAGCGATTTCTGTCATTTTTTCATTTCCGGCGGGTGCGTCATCGACCCCTTCAAAAAGTTTCCAGGCAATGATGAGGCCGAAGAAACCAAAAACAACAGCTAAATACACATAATTTTGCGACACATCCAAAGCAGCCATCGCCAAGTATGCCACCATGGCAAAGCCGATGAAGGCCATTTCTCCTTTGTGTTCCGTTAACATTCTTAATACTCCTCCGTAGGGTTGTTTCGTTTATTGATTTCTTTGAGCGTTGCTTCTATCGTTAGCACCGCTTGATTCATAACTTCATTTAATTGTCCCGATTCTTCTTCTGGAAAAGGAGACAGAACATAATCGACTATATCTTCTCTATCTTCAGGGCGGTCGACCCCAATACGCACCCGACAAAACTCACGGGTTCGTAAAGTTTGTATGGTCGATCTTATTCCCAATTGGCCGCCATCGCCTCCCTTAAACTTGGTTTTTATTTTCCCAAGTGGAAGATCAATGTCATCATGGATAACCAGAATTTGTTCAGGGGAAAGATTAAAAGCGGAAAGAAGAGCTTTGACTGCTTTTCCGCTTTCGTTCATGTAGGTCATCGGTTTCGCGAGGATAACCGGAAGTCCTTCTATTTCCCCTTTTCCGTAAAGGGAACGATACTTATGTTGACCCAGCTTGATCTTGTACTTATCAGCCAGGTTATCTAAAACAAGAAAACCCGCATTATGCCGTGTCAGCTCATAACGCGACCCGGGATTGCCCAAGCCTAAAATCAAAAACACAATTAATTTTTACCGTCCTCTTTCTTCCCGGCATCCTCTGCGGGAGCCGCAGCAGCTTCGCCTTCAGCTCCTTCTGCGCCTTCTTCACCTTCAGCTTTTTCTTCTTTGACTTTTTCAAGGTGAACATTCACCACTACATCATGAGAATCATTCACAATTGTTACTGATCCGTCCACATTCAAATCTGAAACGTGAATCATCTGGTTCAGTTCAACCCCACTCATGTCCACTTCCAATTTTTCAGGAATATCTTTCGGCAGACTTTCAATTTCCAAAGCGCGGATAATGTGATTTACATGTCCCCCCTGTTTTTCTCCAGGAGAAATGCCAATCAGAATAACTGGGATTTTTGCTTTGATCTTTTTGGTCACATCAATTTCAAGAAAATCTATATGCACCCAGCCAGGTTTGAGAGGGTGGGTTTGGAATTCTTGTAACACCACGTTTCTGTTTTCAGCCGAATCACCATCGACCTTCAGTTCGATCAACACGTTGCGTCCCTTGTCGTCAATCAATTTTTTTAATTCTTTTGGGTTGACGGACAAACTGACGTTGTCATTGAGACCATAGACGACGGCCGGGATGCATTCATCCGACCGCAATTTCCGTGCTGCTGATTTACCATTTGCTACTCTTAATTTTCCTGTTAAAGCTGACATTCTAAACTCCAATCAATGTAAAAAAATATTCTGAGAGAGAACCCCTCTTTTTTAGTCCTTGGTAGAATCGAACAAGGAACTAACTGAGGTTTCCTGATGAATTCTTAAAATTGCTTCACCTAAAAGGGAGGCAACAGATAACACTTTTATCTTAGGATTATTCTTCAGCTCATCATTCAGGGGAATAGTATTGGTTGTAACCACCGATTTAATCGGTGAGTTCGCAATACGCTCTCCTGCCGGACCTGATAAAACAGGATGGGAACAACAAGCATGCACCTCTTTAGCCCCCGCCCCTAGAAGCGCATCGGTCGCTTCCATCAGCGTTCCCGCTGTATCGATCATGTCGTCTACAATAAAAGCTATTTTTCCTTTTACATCACCAATGATATTCATCGCCTTGGCTTCATTAGGAATATCCCGGCGCTTGTCAATGATTGCCAGAGAGCTATTCAACCGCTTGGCATAGGCGCGAGCCCTTTCCACACCACCGGCATCCGGCGAAATAACAATCATGTTTTCCAGGTTCTGGTCTTTGATATAGTTGATCAGAACATTAATCGCGAACAGATGATCCACAGGAACATTAAAAAAGCCCTGAATTTGTCCGGCATGCAAATCGACAGTTAAAACCCGGTCTGCTCCTGCTGTGACAACTAAATCGGCAACCAGCTTGGATGTGATAGGAACCCGAGGTTCGTTTTTTCTATCCTGGCGAGCATATCCATAATAGGGAATCACGGCTGTGATTCTTTTTGCTGAAGCGCGACGCAGAGCATCGATCATAATCAGCAACTCCATCAAATTGGTATTGCCTGGAAAACAAGTCGACTGGACAACGAAAACATCGCCGCCACGAAC
>JABJCF010000609.1 GCA_018665625.1 Nitrospina sp.
ACCAACTCGTAAACCATTTATCGTTGCATCAGTATTCTTCAACGTATAAGTCCATGACCCTTCGCTCGACAAACTGTAACTACCGTAACCCTTGGTCGATGCCGTACCCGAAGCAATAACCTGAAAAACATTATCCCCATTATTCGCATCACTGTCCGTATGACTCACCGCACCTGATACTGCCGCATCACCTTCTGTCATCCCCTGGTCCACTACCGATATCACTGCCGCATCATTGGCATCTGCAACCGCAATCACAAAGTCTTCCGTAATAGAAAGATAACCAGAATCAGTTGCCGTCACGGTTACACTATAGGAAGGCTGGTCTTCAAAATCTGCACTTACGCCTTCTTTTAATTTCAGTTGTTGTCCTGAAATCTCAAATAATGCAGCATCACTCCCCGACAAAACAAAACTATGGCTATCACTGGCATCCGGATCGCTAAGCGTGAAATTACCAATAATCACTCCGTCACTATTCTCAGCAACAACGGAGTCACCTGCTAAAATCAGACTCGTTGGCGCTTCATTTTCAATAACATTAAGCGAAAATTTCTTATTAAAAGAGCGATGACTGGAATCAGTCACCTTCACAATTAACTCATAAACAGACTGACTTAAAGTATCTGCTGTCAATTCATCTTTCAATTTGAGAACATTTCCATCAACAATTTCAAAAGAACCCTGGTCTCGTCCTGATAACTGAAAAGTATGCGTATCACCACTATCTACATCAATCGCAGATAAATTACCAACCGCAGTACCATTAACACCCGCTGAGAAAATATGATTACTTAAAACAATATCAACTGGACTATGTTGAATCCCCTGACCTATATCTTCAAGACTGGTTACTATATTTGCTGTATCAGCTAATGACATTTCAGTTCCTGCAACCACAAATGCTTTACTTTGTTCAGCCAAAGTCGTCTGGGCTACAGCCATTAAATTTTTAGCCGTATCATCTGCGTAGCTACTGATTTTCTGGATTTCTGCATTGACATTTGATACTGCCGTCTTAACATGCGTTAAAGCTGAATCAAATTTGCTTGCATCAATAAATTGGCTAAATTCCGTTTTAAGACTTGTCCCTAACGACTCAATGACCCCGGCATCCGATAAGTCTAGTTGTGCACCCGATTCTGATAAAGCAAGATCCTTAACCTGAGCTGTTAACGATTTAATCCCTTTATCAAAAATAGCTGACTCCGTCACCTGATCGGCACTGGTACTCTCAACTAAAGCAGACAATGCCTTTAAGGCACCCACCATTTGCGCATTAGCATTAAGGTATTTGGCCGCTTGCAAAGCATCAGAACCCGCGGCCATCGGGTTAAACTGCGTTAAATCAATGACTGAATCCAAACCTAAAACACTCTTAAGTGTGCTCTGAGCCTCACTGGATGTCATTCCACTATCTTCTAATTCTACTAATACCGTAGTTACGGGCGTAAAAATGGTAGCACCGTCAGGGGCTTTCAATGTTAACCCTGAAACAGCTACGCCTGATAAAGTATCAATAGTTTCATCGGTCGTAGTGACAACAATATCGCCGGTCTGAATACTGTTTAATTGAAATTTGGCATCTGCACCCGTAAAAACAAAATCTTCACCCTCGTCCCAGATAGCATTCCCATTCATATCAATGAAAACTCGCGCATTTGCCAGTGGTCCATCAAGCACAATACCTTCATGCTCATCAACATCTAAAACATCAACCGTCACATTCTGTAGTTGATTGTTGCCACCATCACTTGCTGATATTGTTAAATCATAATGATTATCCCCATCAGCATCTCCAGGTTTTTCAAAATCAGGGGCCGTGGTAAACTTAAGTTCATTAGCTAACGAATCGATATGAAATAAATCTGAATCATCCCCACCAGCAATGGAATAATAAATTTCATTGCCTTCTGCATCAGTTGCCGTCAAAGGGGAAATTACTAATTCATTTTCATAAATAGAACCTTGCGCTGATGACGTTATAACAGGTGCATCATTAACACCGGTAATCGTCACCACAACTGCTTTGCTCGTAGAAACTCCCTGATTATCGGTTACCGTGACTGGTAT
>JABJCF010000356.1 GCA_018665625.1 Nitrospina sp.
AAGCTCATGGATAAAGCAACGAAACTTGATGCTATCGAAACCAATTTACGCATGTCCTCTGAGGCAGGAATATGGAACCACATAATGGGCTTTTTCGGGTTTCCTGGAGAAACGAAAGAAGAGGCAGAGGATAGCAAACGATTCGTGCTTCGAAACCGAGAACACGTTCACTCTTTAGGTTTTATGACCTACGTCCTTGGGAAGTATTCACCTGTGGCATTTGAGCCTGAAAAATATGGAGTTAGCTATTACAAAAATCCTGAGTGGGATCTAGCGATGGACTATTATTTCACTCTCGAAAAAGGGCTGAATATCCAGGAAGCCCTGGATGTATTTGAAGAGTTTGAACTCAACCACGATCCAAAATGGGACCTACGCACCTGTGTCCGTGAGTATGTCTACCTCTATATAGAGCACTTTGGAAATAACAACCTTCCACAATTACAAATGAGTTCTGACCAACAAAAAGAAAACCATCACACCTCTGTTGGCATGATCTGACTTTCTTTTATAGTTTTTTCATTTAACACAGCAAAACTATGACTATCAAAAACCAAAGTGGTCATGGCCCCAGCCCAAAAATTGCGGTTACATCTATTTCTTTCAGCAAATCAGCCGTTCTTAGGGAACAACTTCTGAGTGTTTTCCCAAATTCTATTTTTAACGAAACCGGTCAACGATTATCTGATGGAAAGTTAATTGAATTCATCAATAACGCTGATGCGGCTATTGTCGGCATTGAAACTATCAACGACTCTTTGCTAGACCATACTCCTTTGCTTAAAATAATTTCTAAATATGGCGTCGGTCTCGATAGTATTGACCAAAAGTCTTTGAAACGTAGAAATATCTCTTTGGGTTGGACAGAAGGCGTTAACCGGCGGTCCGTATCTGAACTAACTTTGTGTTTCATGTTGGGACTTTCCCGAAACGTATTTGGATCTGGGTTTAAATTAAAAAGTTTTGAATGGGATAAGGATGGTGGCCATCAACTTTCTAGCAAATCTGTTGGAATAATCGGATGCGGTCACATAGGCTCCGATGTCGCGCGTCTCTTATCACCGTTTGGTTGCACTTTGCTGGTGCGAGACATTGTCGATAAATCTGATTTTTGCCGCGGGCAAGGGGCTGTCGAGGTGAGCCTGAACGAGGTGATCAAAAAGTCCGACATAATCAGTCTGCACGTTCCATTAACGAAACTGACCCGCCAAATGGTCAATAAAAATTTCCTACAAAGAATGAAGTCGACTGCTTTTTTAGTCAATACTTGTCGAGGAGAGGTAGTAAATCAAGAAGCCTTGAAAAACGCTCTCTCTCAAAAAATCATCGCAGGGGCGGCCCTAGATGTATTTGTTGAGGAACCTCCCACCGATGCAGAATTTCTTTCCCTTCCCAATCTCATGGTCACCCCCCACATTGGCGGAAATGCCAGGGAAGCGGTAGAAGCCATGGGCCGCTCAGCCATCGACCATCTGGTCGCGTTTTTTAGAAAATAGAAATATTTTCAAGGTCGCTCAAGTCCAGAAGCGGCGTCTTCATCCAAGTACCACTCACCTGCAATGTGAGCCGCTGGATAATTTAAAGCCGGAACACCAGATACCAGCTCGGAAACTATCTTGGATTTTTCTTGTCCAACCACATGGTAAGTAATGCAGGTTGATCGCTGAATGGAGGAAGGGGTTAACGTAACTCGTGTTTGATCTGTATCAGGGTGCCGGGCCACTGCACACAGGTTCGCTGTTTTCAAAAGTTTTTCCTGACCAGGAAATAAAGAAGCTGTGTGACCGTCCTCTCCAATCCCCAAAAGCACCCAATCGAAAAGAACAGTCTCACTATTTCTGAGTATCATATGGTCTTTGGTTTCCTGTGCGTATCGAATTGATTCCTTCCCGGATTCTTCCTCTCCCTTTATTCGATGCACATTTTTTTCCGGGATGGGGATGTGATTTAAAAAGGCACGGGAAATCATCTTGTAATTGCCCTCCTCACTTTCTGGCGATACACAACGTTCATCGGCCCAAAAAATGTAAACAATGCCCCATGGTATCTTGATAATCCATAACGGCGAGGCCAAGCGATGATAAACTTTGGCGTCGGTGGTTCCCCCGGACAGGACCACCGAAAACACGCTATTGGCTTTGGAGGCTACCTTGGCACCCTGATGCCATCGGCAAGCAATTTCTTCCGCCATCGCTTCCGAATCAGCAAATACATGCACGGATTTCATCAACTTTTACGTAACAAGATTATTAGAGTCTGAATGGTTTGGATTAAATTCTGGATTTTAATTTAGCCAATCGATCCCGGTCGGCCTGTGAAAGCATTTGTTCGGTTTCTAATTTAGCACGAAGGTAAAGCTCCTCAAATTTCAACGCCTCCTCCAGCGCACGCTCTTTTTCCAAAAAACTTTCAATCGGCAGGATGATTTTTCTAGTTTCGATGC
>JABJCF010000357.1 GCA_018665625.1 Nitrospina sp.
ATGGGAATATGCAGCAAGAGCTGGCAGCCAAAAAAGATTCCCCTGGGGGAATGAAATAGATGATGAACGGATTTGGTATACAGCCAATGCTCCGCGTCAGGTCCCCCAAATTGGCAAAAAACTACCAAATGCATGGGGACTGCACGATATGATGGGGAATGTATGGGAATGGGTAGAGGATTGGTTCTCTCTCGAATATTATAAAAATAGTCCCCAGAAAAATCCAAAAGGTCCTGCCAGGCAAAGTTTTAGGGCTATACGGGGTGGTTCATGGATGATAGATGAAGAATATTTGCGAGTGACCATTCGCCATAGAGGCATGTCTGACCCTACAGAGAACTATTGGGTAGGAGTTCGGTGTGCTAAATCTCCTTAGCGCATTAACGAACAAAATATCTTGGATAGTAAAACTGTAAACAAGTTATACAACAAACTTTCCAAAAATCTGAAAGACCCAAAATCAGAACTGGGTTTCACAAATCATTTTGAGTTACTCATAGCAGTTATACTGAGTGCTCAGTCCACAGATAAAACAGTAAACACAGTCACCGCCAAACTGTTCAATACCTCCCCTACCCCAGAAAAATTTTTATTACTAGGAGAAAAACAACTCCAGAAAATAATTAGACCCGTGGGTTTATCACCTACTAAGGCTAAAAATATTATCGCCACATGCAATATATTACTGGAAAAACACCAAGGCCAAGTTCCGCCAAACAGAGAAAAACTGGAAGAGTTACCAGGAGTTGGCAGGAAAACAGCAAATGTAGTTTTAAATGAAGCTTTTGGCCAGCCAACGATCGCTGTAGATACTCACGTATTCAGAGTTTCAAACCGGACGGGTTTAGCCAGAGGGAAAAACGTCATTGATACAGAAAAAGAATTGCTTCGTGTTACTCCTAAAAAGTGGGCCGGCAATGCACACCATTATCTAATTCTTCATGGTCGTTATGTATGCAGAGCTAAGAAATTTGATTGCAAGCAATGTGTCATTATCAATGAATGCGAATTTTCAGATAAGAATATTTAAAATTGGCTCATCTAAAAAAAATAAATAGCTTTGATTCAATAATCAACCGTCTGGAGAATATTTTCCCCAATCAATCCTGCATCGAAACACTTTATAAATATCAAACATTCGCGGGAGACTACCCTCTGTTAAAAATAGTACTTGGCAAGGGGAATCAAAGGCGGGCGCTTATTTCGGCAGGAATACACGGGGATGAACCAGGCGGAGTAGAAGCAATCTTAAATTTTTTAGCGAATGAAGCTCCTTTTATCAATGAATGGGAAATCACATTCCTACCGTGTATCAATCCCTATGGATATGAATTTGGAATCCGTGAAAACCATGAAGGAAAAGACTTAAACAGACTTTTTAAAGAGGCTGATCCTCCTATAGAGGTTGTTTTTGCAAAATCAGTTTTTGCCAGGGCTTTTGAGCTAACTCTGGAGCTTCATGAAGATGATGGAAGTCACGGTTACTATCTTTATCAAAAAGGAATTAATGCTAAATACGATGGGTTCGGACTAGAAATACTAAATTCCGTGAAAAATATCATGCCTACAAACTTGGATGATGAAATTGATGGCTCAGCAGCGTATCAAGGAGTAATAGGTAAAGATATGGATATTTCTTCTATGGATTGGTGGCCAATGGCACTTTATGGGGTTTCACAAGGAACCCAAATTTCTCTGACTCTTGAAGCCGCTGGTTGTTTCAATATTGAAACGAGGATTAACGCCCATTTGACTGCTATAAAGACAGCCTTGACTACATTCAACAAGTTTTAAAGGGTGTTCAAACCAGAAAGGAATTAACCTGTCTTGGGAGAGATAATAGGAATTACGATAGGCTCACCCACTGCTAATGAATTAATATTCTTCTCGGAATTATAACTACTCAGCAGCCATAGAGGGATTGTATAGATATCATTGCAAATTTCCCATAAGGTTTCACCTTTTTCAACACTTCGAATAGTAAGTTTTCTAATATCATAGTTGTTGAAAAAATCTTCCTGAATGGCCTTGTGGTATTCCTGCCTTTTTTCTTCAAATCTATCAGGATTTGTTTTTTTGAAGCTGACACGAAGCTCGTCGTGAACTGTTATTCCGCCTTTTCCTTTTATCTTATTAATTCTTTGTAACTCACCCACGGACAAAAGAGCCCATTCTGCATAATGGCTGAGAGTTTCATCGAAATCTACCGTTATCGTGCCCAAGCTCTCCTGACCGGCTGTCGAGAAGGCTACAGGCATAAATGCAGGTCTATTTTTGTTTATACTGCCCTTTGAGTTTGTAGCAACTTTTAAAGTTCCCTCAGGTACAGAGCGCTGAATATTAATTTCTTTATTATTTTTTGATGGCGAATTTACTACGGGGGGTTTATCAACCTTTAGCTTGAAATTTTTTATTTTTATTTTTTTCTCAGGTGCTGGGGCCGAAGAACTGCTCTTGGCAACTCTCAATTTCTGACCGGGATATAATGAGTTGGGATCCCTCATTCTGTTTAAACTTGTCAGATGGATCACATCGGTATCAAATCTTTTCGCAATTTTAGACAGGTTGTCATTCTTCCGAACACGATAATAATCACCCTGTAAAGAAAGGCCTTTATCTTCAAGTTTAGCCAGTTGGATTGATGGACCCGCTTGGGGAACTTTGATTCTCTGTCCAGGATAAAGAGAGTTTGGATTTTTTATTTTGTTGATTCTTGCAAGGTATCTAGCATCAGTCCTAAACCGTTTCGCAATCGTCGAAAGATTGTCATTTCGTCTAACTCTGTAAGATACTAAAGAATGGTTTTCCGGGGTATAGCTTGCAAGACGGACGGTGGGCTGTGATGGTTGCCGTGATCGGCCCTTTGGTAATTGCAACACCTGCCCAATATAAATTCTATTTCGCCTGCCAATATTATTATAAGATTTTAAAGAGCGAATACTGGTTCCGAATCTAAGTGCAACGCCAGAAAGTGTATCTCCTCGTCTTACGGTGTACCACTTTGACCGCAGTTGATTAGAGTAAAGCACTCTTCGAGGAATATTATTGTAGTTGGCTTGTAAATTATCAAATTTAGATGCGGGTGCCTGAAAAACATATCCTTTTGGAATTCGCTTTTCACCATTTAACACTGGGCGCCTCAGGGAAGGATTTGCTTCTGCTATTTCCTCTCGGGTCATACCAAAATAATTCATTGCTGTTTTTATATGTATATAGTCCGGCAATTTAATGGATGCTCGGCGGAGGGGGCTTTTAATATTTAGATTTGGGAAATATTTATTTTGGTTTTTAACAACATGAAGTGCTGCAAGAAATTCCGCATAGAAATTTCGCGACGCGAAACCAAAAGTGCGGCTTTTATATTTCTCGACAATTTTAACGATATCGCTACCGTGCTTTTTTTGTGCACGTCTCATACCTTGCAAACCATGATTATAAGCTGTAATAGCCAACGGCCATGCTTTGACAAGCTCAAAATTCTTTTTTAAAAGTTTTGCAGCAGCATAAGTTGCTAGAATGGGATCTCTTCTTTCATCCACATCATAACCAACTCTTATAAACAATCGGCCCGTACCACGAGTGAATTGCCAGATTCCTGCTGCTCCGGCACTTGAATAGGCACCTATTTGAAAAGAAGATTCAACATGAGGTAAGACGCTCAACTCTTCAGGAAGATTATATTTTTTCAAAATCCTGAAAATCTCAGGCATATAAAGACCAGATCGTTCTATGCCCTCCTTGAATCTATCTTTGAGACCCAACTGTGCACGAATCCGGCGAGATGCCTTATGAAAATCTTTTTTAACAAGTTTATAAATGCGTAGATCCTCGCCCTTCAATGACGACTTGTTTTTTGTTTTTGCTATCCGCCTTAAAATTCTTTTATATTTTCCTTTTACTTTATCGAGTTTTCTTTCCTTAGCGCGTCTTGATAAACGTTTCTCGCCGAGATAGACAACTTCGTAGGTAATCCCCAGGTTTCGCATGTCATGAATGACAGCATGTTTCGTGGTGTATTCTGAATATATGTTTTTCCAGAAGTTGACCTGATCCGAAAGGCCGGGAGGCGTGGTGAAATGATATTTACTTAGGCTATGAGTTTCATAGGCAAAACTGGCATGCGCAGAGGACAAGCAAATAGGTGCCAGAAACAAGGCGAAAACTATCCCTAAAGGGAATAGCAAACGAGAGCTTTCGCTAGAAGTTAAAACCAAAGATAATCTCCAACAGAG
>JABJCF010000358.1 GCA_018665625.1 Nitrospina sp.
AAATGAATGACTACATCAATGCCCGTAAAAGGTATATTTTCGATATCTCGGATATCCACATTTAAGACATTTAAATTTGGATGTGGCTCCAAAAAATTACCAAACCAGAGAGTGTCCACCACGGTAACCTTATAGCTTCGATCCAGAAGTTTGGGAACAAGAACGGTTCCTTTATAGCCACAGCCACCCGTAACCAAAATATTCATTTTATTTTCAAGTAAAAAGGGAGTTAATTATTGTTAAATACATAGTGCTTAATTTAATATCTTGCCTATTCTTAACCGTTTCAAGCTCTTTTGCACTAAAGCTAATGAGGGTCCCAGTATGGATTTTCCAAGTCGTCAATTGGATTGAACTTTAGAGACTAAAAATTTTAAAATAAATTCAATTTCAAAGCTCACTAAAGATGTTGGAATAAACTAAGGCTTAAGGGAAACATAAAAAATAAAGCGAATTGAATTAAGTGAACACGCTATCATGGTGAGATGAAAGATGATAATATTATATCCATATTTGACCTGTTTATAAGCACTTTTTGATCCCTTATTAGCTAGCACAACCCTTTTGCGCAAACACGCACATACACTTGGTGTGCTTAAGAAAAAAAGATCTGATGAACAAAATCCCGATCCAAGTATACACTCTAAATATTTAATTTTTAAACAAAAACCAGATTGTAAAATCAAGGAATAGACCAGTTGGATTTAAAAGCTATGGATTTGGAAAAGAGATTGATCATACATCATATTGGTGGCCGGAACGGATCGTATGGCACATATATTCCACCTGACTTTCTCAAAGAAACGGTTCTTGTTATGTACGATGCCGATAAGGATTCCATTGAATATACTGAGAAAAGGGTCGAAAACGTTTTTGCAGAATCTATTGTGTTGCCATATTGTATGGGTGGAAAAAATGGCAAAGCCTCGTTTCACATTAATAAAGACCCTTTTACCAGCTCCAACATTCCAACCAATGATGAATTCAAAGATTATTATTATTTTTCTCATAGCCATGATTACGTTTGGGGAGAGGGCAGTGAATGTCTAGAAGTGCGTGATTTGGAAGTTATTACTCTTGATACTCTTATGTCCAAAGATGGCACTAATATTCCTAAGCCAGACTTGCTTACGTTGGACACTCAGGGAAGTGAATATGAAATTTTGCAGGGAGCAGAAGACCTATTAAGTTCCAATGTGCTAGCGGTTCGCTGTGAAATTGAATTTTTTCCGCTGTATAAAGATCAAAAGTTATTTACAGATATTTTTAATTTATTAAGTTCCCATAATTTTCAGTTTGTTGAATTTACGCACTTGGGAAAACTTTCTCCCTTTCGGGGACCTGTAAGTATCAGAGGGAAGTCTTTTACAGCGTTTGGCGATGCTTTGTTTTTCAAAAATTTTTCGCAATTAAAAGAAAGTATCCAAGACCCTAATGAGCTATACATAGCTACCCATAAACTAAGCTTAATTGCAGTTCTATATGGCCAAATTGAATTTGCTATAGATATTTTAAATCAGGTTGAATTACTAAATTACGATGAAAAATCCACTGCTGAGTTCCGGGAGCAAAAGTGTTTTGCATTTTTGGGTAAATTGCAAAAATGCGTAAACCAGATGGACCATTTTTATCCTAAATCTTTTTCTGAAACCGTAGTAGCTCCACCTAAAGAAAAGAAAAACCCTTTCTCCCATTCCGAGCCTGTCCCCACCTTCAAAAAGCGTGTAAAAAATGCGATGAAAAAACATCGTTCGATCCTTAACGTAGCAAGGTTTGTGTTGAATTTTTCAAGAAAGGTAAAGCACTCTATTTTCCGGTTAACGCGTATCAGGTTTTTAGCTTTTTCTCCTTTTGAAAAAATTTTTATTGAATATGGTCTTCTTGAGACGGCAAAAATTATCCGACAGAATCGAATGAACCAGCAAATATATGCATCCAAAAAATCCAAACCTCCTCAAGAGACCTCGCTGAAATAAAATTGCCGTTAACAATAAATTCAACAATACCCGTTCATCCTGCCATTATTTGTTAATTAAAGAGTCAAAATCCTAGATGTTTAATAGAAGTAAGTGGAAAAAGTTTATATCAAAACTAAAAAAGGGGGATATCACTCCTGTTTATAGGGCGCTGGTTTACTTTTGGTTCAGGCTTTTAGGGCTCGTTCTAGTCTTGCCCACAATTGTTTTTTTGTGGATATTGAAACCCTTTTTCTGGCTTAAGGTTGGGAAAATTCATCATGGCAGAATTGGTCATTTGGCGTTAGAAACCGAGCTGTTTTTGAGAAGGCGTCAACTGGGTGTTTTCCCGAATGGACCCATTTATTGTTTTGTGTGTGATTCCCGGGGCGTTGCCAATGGGCAATTACTGACTATGTTCAAGAGGGTGATGCGTATTTATGAGGGGCGGATATTTGTTTCTATTTTTGATGCCATGTTTCCATTTTTAAAGAGAACACCCTTTTATCAGCCATTGGGGCTTAGTAATAATGAATTTTTTGAATTCAACAATGGCAAGCCTTCAATCAGTTTTACGCAGGATGAAATTCAAAGGGGTAGGGAACTTCTAAAAAATATGAATGTAGATATGGATAATGACAACTACGTCTGTATTTTTGCAAGAGACAATGCTTTCTTGGATAGAACTATGCCCCATAACAATTGGGGCCACCATGATCGAC
>JABJCF010000359.1 GCA_018665625.1 Nitrospina sp.
AAAGTTTTACCAAGTCCACCCGATGCTTTACCGGCCTTCGCAATATCATGAGTTTTTGCGGCAGCTACAAAAGCTTCCGCAGCTTTGACATCAAAATATTCTTCCCATTCTGGTACCATTTCAGATGTCTTTTTATATTCTTCCGCTAATTTGTCAGCATGCATGTCTACGTTTTTATAATCTTTTTCTTTCAGGTTTATAAAAACACCGCCAAAATGAGTACTCATTTTATGCATTTGCTGAATCCACTTAGGTTGTTTACTTTCTGGCGGATAATATTTGCTCAAAGATTTTGGAGGTTCTTTAACAATCATGTCCTTGCCATGGGCCGGATGTATCCCAATTAAAATAAATGCTGCGAAAATCAAAAGAAATCGAAATAAACTCATTCCCATTCTCCTTCTAATTAAAATAATAATTTTTTTATCGACGCACCGTTTCGGTGCGCACTATAGTTTTTTCTTTCGACCATGCAGGTTGGTATTTCAATTCAACTTCCGCTTTTAATATTTTATCAAACAGTCGATATCGATATTGAATTTTTTTATTGTAGGGTAATGCCGTTTCTTGTTGAGGAGCAATGATCTCTTTGGCCTTGTCAACTTCCTCTCCAGCTTCGTTAAAAAACTTTATGTAAAGATAAAGTCTAGGGTCGCCATTATCAGCCGTCGGCACAAAATGTGGTATGGTTTGGTTTTTTAGACTGATTAGAAAAAAGTTTTCTTCCCATCCCGATTCCATTACAACATCGCTTTTTTTAATTTCACCATGCAGGAAACGGTGGTCTCCTATCCATCTTTTTTTATGAAATAAATTAAAACCTGCCTTCTGCGTTAAGCGGCCTTTCTTTCGTGGCATATGACAATCCTGACAAGTGTCTTCCACTTGGGTTGCTTTCCATTCCTTGAAAGTTTTCTGATGGCAAGAACCACAAATATTGGAACGAACATAATCAGGGTTTCTAAAAGTAGGGTGGGGTGGAGCAAGTAGTTCATAAGGCCCCTGCATTTTGTTATCTATGAAATGACAGGAAACGCAGTAGATACCTTCATCATGAAGTTCTAACCTCGGGCTGGGTTTATCACCTTGCACCGATTTTGGGATATGGCAAGGAAGACATTTTTCTTTAGTATGATTTTCGGAAGCTTCTATAAAATTATCACTGGTCCATGATAAGGAATGCCGACTGTCTTTCCAAGCTTCGTAAATATCCTTGTGACACTCAGAACATTTTTTTGCAGGTGGTCTTTTTAAAATTTCTGGATCACGTGCCAATTCCAACACTTTCTCAGGAATCCATTCGAAACGTTCATTGACTAGGTAATAGACCATTACCAAGACAGCAAACCCTATCAGTCCCGCACCTATCAATAAATCAAAAACTCGAGAAGATCGTTTCATAGGTTTTGCACCGAGAATCTACAGTAAAAGGATAAAAGAACTTTTACCTTTGCGGGAATAAACCTATTCCTTTCGGGCGTGGCCCTCTAGAATTGTTTGAGAAAGCGGAGATCGTTTTCGAAGAACAGCCGAATGTCGTTTATGCCAAATTTTAACATGGCAATCCGCTCAATACCGAGACCAAAAGCAAATCCGGTCCACTTTTCAGAATCGTAACCAACAGACTTAAACACGGCAGGGTCTACCATACCTGCACCAAGAATTTCTAACCAACCTGTTTGCGAACAAACACGACAACCCTTGCCATTACAAATTACGCATTGGATATCGACTTCAGCACTAGGACAAGTGAATGGAAAAAAACTAGGTCGGAATCGTATTTTTGTGTCTTTACCAAAAACTTCTTGCAAGAAAATATTCATGATGCCTTTCAGGTGACTGAAAGACACACCTTTATCAACCATCAATCCTTCAATCTGGTGAAACATCGGTGTGTGCGAGACATCGGAATCACAGCGATAAACTTTTCCAGGAGCAATGATACGTAACGGCGGTTCGCGGTTTTCCATCGTGTGGATTTGAACCGGGGATGTGTGAGTGCGCAAAACCGTTTCGTCTTCTATATAAAACGTGTCTTGCATATCCCTGGCCGGGTGGTCTTTAGGAATGTTTAGAGCTTCAAAATTATAATAATCAGTTTCAATTTCCGGGCCCTCTTCTACCTGGAATCCCAACCCGAAAAAAATTGAATTAATTTCTTCCATAATCTGAGTGATAGGGTGCAACGTTCCGGTCAATTCTTTTCTTCCGGGTAAGGTTGTATCGAAAGTATCTTCAGGTTTCCCCGCAGACTTGGAACCAAGCTTCTTTTTGTTTAGCTCCTGCTCGAT
>JABJCF010000360.1 GCA_018665625.1 Nitrospina sp.
GCAGAAAAAATCTCAAACCTATCTCCCAATACAAGTATCAAATTTGGCTGAAGCTGGTCTAATGCATCTGCAAAACCCGTTAATCCAAGCCCCATGGATTTGGCCAGTCCGACAGAGGTATCAGAACTGAGTAGCATCTCAACCTTCCGATCAATTCTAAAACTATCCTTTTCAATTTCTTGGTAGGTGAGGCCAAACTCTGGCGAAAGATGCATACCGGTAACGATTAACTGTAATTCGAGGCCAGGCGTTTGGCGGATACTCTCCATAACCCAACGCAACAAACCATATTCGGCACGAGTGCCTGTGATAACACAGATTTTACGGCTCATAATTCGATCAACTCATCCACTTCATAATCACGCAATGATTTACGACCCAATACTTTATCCCAAAGCATGGGGGACACCCCGGTTCCAGGACGCTTGACCGTAAGATTTTCTTTGCTGAAAAGCTCTCCCTCATGAATAGTACGCATCGCTACCAGTGATTTGCGAGCTATAGGCTTATTTATTAATTCACTGGCACTGGGACGCTTGACGCCATCTCCCATGGCTTTTTCTATATTACGGATTGCAATCACCATTGCTTTAAGTTGTTCAGGTTCGAGGCTGGCCTGATGATCAGGCCCTGGCAAACTACGATCAAGAGTGAAGTGTTTTTCGATCACGGTAGCTCCCAAGGCAACGGCTGCAATAGCAACCTCAATGCCCGCTGTATGATCAGAATAGCCTACTTGCACATCGAAAGTATCACGTATGGTGAGCATGGCACGTAGGTTCACATCAGCCATGGGTGTGGGGTATTCCGTATTGCAGTGGAGCACCGTAATACCTTCACGAGGGGTACCTGCTTGTACCAATATATTCAATGCACACTCGATTTCATCTAGAGTGGCCATTCCGGTAGATAGGATCACAGGCTTTTCATATTTACCCACATGACGCAAATAGGGCAGATTAGTAATTTCCCCGGAAGGCACCTTGAAGCTATCCAGCCCGAGTTCCACCAGCAAGTCAATGCTTTCAGGATCAAAACCGGTAGAAAAAAATTGGATTCCTCGGGATTTGCAATATTTATTTAAATTTATATGCATGTCGTGTGTCAGCTCCAACCGACGAAGCATAGTATACTGAGATTCAACTGCATCAGTAGCTTGAGTCTGATAGCCGGCTTTCTTGGCATAGATTGTAACCAGCTTATCGGCAGTGAAGGTTTGGAACTTGACGCGATCAGCACCCGCATCTGCGGCGACATCAATTAATTGTTTTGCCAAGCTTATGTCTCCATTATGGTTTACACCCGCTTCCGCGATGATCAAAGTTTTCAACATTTCTCCTTCAATCATCGCATGAGAGCTCCGCCCTCGCAGTCAAAAAGTACCTGCTGGCCCATGCCTATTATGCAACCCTCACCAATATTAACACCTTGTTTTATACTGGAATTACTGCCAATGAAGCTTCCAGTACCAATACGCACCCCGCTATTAACCGTGGCCCCTGTAGAAATATGACAATGATCAGCTACTACCACGTCATGTTCAACAAGCGACAGACTATTAATAATACAGTTCCTTCCTATCACAGCCCCGGCATTTACTACTGCGCCGTGCATTACAATTGTTCCTGCATCCAACTTAGCATGCGGCGAGACATAAGCAGTGGGCGAAACTATGACGGGTAATATGTAGCTGCTTTTTTGCAATTCATTAAATAGGCGAATTCGCAGTTCCGGGGTTTTAATTTGCCCAATAGAAATCAAGGCATTCGAAAAGTCGCCGATTAGAGTGGACAAATCTGCATCCGTACCCATCACAGGGTAATTAAGTATTCTAGTACCTACTTCATCGGGAAGCCCAACCAGCCCTTGCACAACAAAGGACCCTTCCTGCTCAATCACATCAATGCAAGCTCTGGCATGGCCACCAGCACCCACCAGAAGAATTGACTCCTGAGTCATTCTGTATCCTCCATGAAAGAAAGGAGCGATTTGTTAGATCCGCCAAGGGCGTCCTTTATGGTATTAACCACTTTTATCCTTTCAAGCTCCTTGAGACCGGTTGAACATGGAAGCGTCACAATTCGGTTCCATATCCTGCTACTTACCGGCTGTTCCGTTTTCGGTGATCCTAGAAATGGCTCCTGGAGGTGAATTACTTTCCAGAAAGGTGGGGCACCTATCCCATTTTCTTTAAGGCTGGTACGCATCAAGGTTGTTGACTCGGCATTGGGTAAAGTAATGCCTGCCAACCAGCATGCACCCTCTGCCCACTCGGGTTTGGGAAATAAGCCCACCCCAGGGAGGTTTCCCAAGGCATCGTTATAAAAATTTTGAATTCGACGTTTGGTAGATACAAATTCATCCAAACGTTCCAATTGAGCACAACCCACAGCGGCTGCAATATTGGTCATACGGTAATTGAAGCCAATACAATCATGGTCATAAGCTTCCCCTACTTTAGCAGTTGTTGATAAGTGGCGAATTCGTTTTAAAAGTTCCAAATTCTCTCCTACCACTGCCCCTCCGCCTCCCGCAGTGACTGTTTTATTTCCATTGAATGAAAAAACGGTCAAGTCTGCACCTAAATTACCTGAAGGACGTCCGTTATAAATAGCCCCAAGTGCCGCAGCTCCATCTGCAACAACTGGCAAACCGTACTCCTTCGCAACCATAAGGATTTCTTCCATATGAGCTGGCATTCCAAGGGTGTATACTGGCATTATTGCTGCAATCCTGCGACCGGTCTTTTTATGAATCAAATTACCGTCTTTTTTATATGCCTCAGTTGCCAGTTGTCTGGATAGAAGTGCGGGGTCAAGGGTCCAACTTTCTTCTGTAACATCAAACAACCAAGGAGTAGCTCCACAGTGAGCAATGGCATTGGCACTAGCTATAAAAGTAAAGTTAGGCAAAATTACAAGATCGTCCCTCTCCACACCAATTGCTACCAAGGCGACATGAAGACCTGTTGTACCGGATGACGTGGCCACTGCAATAGAATTACCCGCTACTTTTGCAACAATCTCCTCAAAGCGATCCACAAAAGGTCCGACCGAGGAAACAAAAGTTGTTTCGATGCACTGTTGCAGATATTCGGCTTCTCGCCCAGTGAGATTAGGAACAGCAATAGGAATCATATTGAAGAAGCTCCCTCATCAGAAAATACATTTTCGACGTACCATTTGTAAGTACGAAGAATGCCCTCTTCAAGATCAATAACCGGTCGGTATCCGGTCGCGGCATAAGTCTGCACCATATCCGGACAGCGACGGACAGGAGAACCCGGAGTTTCCTTTAACGGTACAACTCTTAGATCGGTTCGACCAATTTTGCGTAAAATAATATCCGCAAAATCCCCAATTGTGATTTCCTGTTCCTTATTCCCTATATTAAAGGTTCCACCCACTGCTTTAATGGTATAGCCAAGAAGACGCATCATTTCTATTGCATCATCAATAAAACAAAAGGCACGACGATGTTCAACCGATGCCACGTCAAGATTTCCATTTTTCGGGAGTGCTAAAGCTTTCTTTATCAGTTCTGGCAAAACATGGACAAGACCCATACGAGGACCATAAATATTGTGCGGCCGCAATATAGTAAAAGGGAGAGATGACTGTTGGCACATTGCTTCTCCATATATTTTGGAAAGCATATAGCTGGTTCGAGGATGAGAAATATCTGTCAATGTCAATGGAACATTTTCTGGCGTTGGAACCGGCAAAGACATATGAGTCAATGAACCCGCATAAACTTCAGAGGTAGACGTAAAAAAGAAATGGTCAAGAGCTTTCTGGCGCTTGGCAAGTTCAATAGCGTTGGCTTGAATCACAACATTCTTTTGAAGAACCTCATAAGGCCTTTCCATTACATGGCGAACACCAATAATAGCAGCGAACTGATATATAGTCGTATAGTTACAGTCCAAAAGAGAAGGGATCTTAGGATCCAGCATATCCGCATCTATAACACGGGCACATGATTTTGCTTCGATTTCCCTTAGAAAAGGATCACGAATGGCACGGGAAAAATTATCGAGGATATCAACGGGGTCACCCTCTTTAGCAATTAACTTTGCGAGGTGCGCGCCAATGAAACCTGCCCCCCCAATTATAAGGGTTTTGGACATTACTCTCCTCCTATCCCAATGGATTGGACATAACAACCATCGGCACGAAAGGCTGCACGCTGTTCCAAACTCAACACATCATTTGCATCTAGGACAACAGGTTTACTTCCATTTGTCCATGCAGCAACATCCAATTCGCGATACTCACGATGAGCTACCGCAAATACAACCGCATCAAGAATCTTGGCATTGGGGAGTTTCGAATCCAGTTTTAATCCCATTTCATCCCATTGTTCCACCAGTGGATCATGCACACTCATGATTGCGCCTTTTTCAATTGCAGTACTATAAAAAGATTTAGCAGGTGAAAATCGGGTATCTGCCACATCCTGACGATAACTAATACCAAAAAGGGCAATATGTTTTCCCTTGATCCCTCCCAGCATGCTTTCCAGTTTTTGAAGGGAAACTAATGGCATAGCATCATTAATAACCACAGCCTGTTCACAAAAAGGAAATTGTAAATCTTCACGTTCAAATAAACGCTGAGCTGAAATTTTTGCGAAAAGAGGATCTTTGGTCAAACAATACCCTCCCACCCCAAAACCCGGCTGTCGGATATTAGAATGGGTGGGTCGCTTACGGATGGCCTCTATAACTTCAAACAAGTTAACTCCAACGGCTTCAGCAAAACGAGCCCACTCTTCAATGAAGGCGATGTTTACAGCACGATAACTATTTTCCATCACCTTGGTTACCTCTGAAGAAGTCGTGGAGCTTAATTCCGTCAAAGGGAAATCCTTAGCATTAACAATTTTTTCCAGAAAGGCCCGACAAGCATCTGCAGCGGAGGGCGTATGACCTGCATACACACGCCAGAAGTTTACTATCGAATCAAAATAGTCTGCTCCTGGCATAACGCGTTCAAACGAATGTGCCAGTAAAAAATTTTCAGGATCTTCACCTCGGCGCTCTAATTCTTCCGACAACGTTTTGGCAACTATCCGAACACAAGTGCCCGGAGGAACAGTAGTTTCAACAATCACCAAAGCACCTGGACGCATTTTTTTCCCAATGACCCGAATTCCTGCCTGGAAACCCTCAAAGTTCACGTCAGGCATTGACTTATCTTCTGCTAGGTCCAAGTTTATATCGCAAACAATAATCTCTGCGAGACCATATGCGGAGTCATCTTCCGTTGCAAAAAGGTTACCTACCTCATGTGCCATTCCAGTTGCCGCATTCAATTTTGTATCTGTGGTAGTACAGGGAAAGCGACCTTCATTGAGGGCGGCAATTGCCGCTAGGCCACTTGATACAGGAAGATCCACCCCAATAACATTGAATATCGGTGAATCTTGAGCGTCTCGCGCAGAAGCTACGCAGACGGCCATAGCTGCCCCAACAAAACCTAAACCCTGGACACAGACAATGGGTCGGGTCGGGTCAGAAAATACTGTTTGGAGCATTAAAATTCTCCTAATAATAGCCCGATTTTAGTTGGTGAAATACTTCAGGTTTTCCTTTTTCCTTTCATTTTTTATACTAAAAAAAAATTTTTAGAAAAATTCAAACGATTGTATTTGTCTTGATTGGTTTCGACTACAAATACGTTTAACAGTTAAGTTCAGAATTATTTTCGAAGGAAAAAAATGTGTGACACCGAAAATTGAATAGGAGCAAGGTATGAGTTTATATCTAGAAAGTTTAGCTACTAGTCCTTGAATAATTATATTTATGACAACTTAAACTTGCAAGTTTAAGTTTCCTGTCTGATTTTAAAGTTAAATATAATATTCTAATTATTTGAAATCCATTTGTTTTATACATGTATTTCCATACTCATCATTCGCCCCAACAGCAACACTCTTTATATCCGACAGAGAAAGAGTGTCAGCATGAAATGCGTAAAACCAGTTACCAGGTTTAGAATCAAAATCAAAATTATCATGAATAAAACGATTTGATTTGGTTTCCATTGCAAGAAATGGTTGTGGTCCAAAAACTTTGCCCTTAATGGTGCTCACTTTAATGGAAGGGCAGTCCTCCAGAGTTTCCGGATAAAATTGAAGATCCAGTTCCAAAGGATCATTAGAAACATCTTCTGACCAAATCGCCTTGCGAAAAGCTTCGATCCCCTCGCAATATTTAAACCTCACCTCCGGATACTTTTTCGAAGCATCCGAAATGAGTTTTTGAAGGTATACCACTTCTGCCTCCAAATTTCTCCAATCATGCCCTGCCAAACCTACTAATGTAGGTTGATTAAGATTTTCAGCACGAGCAAAAGCTTTTTCCATTTCCGTTGCATCAATACTTGCGAGCCTATTCATTACATTTAATGCACGGCCAATCCATCGGCGACAACTCCCTGGCAATTGGTAGTTGTCATGGCTTGGATGGTAAACAGACCAGTCTGATGGGGCAAGTCTCCAGTTCCCGGATCTTCCCTTTCGAAAATCTATAGTGTTTTCCAGTTCGGAGTTATCATCAAGTGCCATATTGGATATATCAAAAGGAATCCATTGTTCCAAAAACCAATGACTATCCGGACGCTCCGTTTGAAACCCTGCCCGATAAACAGAAGGAAACCATCTGCGCTCTATCAATTTTCGACATAGAATCTGAAAAATTTCATCCGAGTTGAAATAGGATGTCGCGCAGCGGTGTGCCTCGCGGTAAGTTGACATAGGATGGAAATGCCAGTGAATAGCATCAGGGCAATCTGGGTTATTCTTCAAAAAGTCCCTATAATGATCAAAAATCTTGTGAAAACCCACATCTCTTTTTCGTGGATTTTTTAGATAACCAACATGATCCATGCAATGCCAGTTAAATACCCAACCCCCTCCAAACGAATCGGGAACAGCATTCCGAAATTTTTGAGACATGAGCCGTGACAACATTTCATCAATCTTTTCCCAAGAATCGTTGTAATTCGCGAGGTGGCTCTCTAATACTTTTTGGACTTCTTTTTCTTTCCCCCCTAAATTCATTTCACCTTTTCGAAGTTTTTCTAAATTAGGCTCAGTGGGACTCACATTGATATTAAAAAGATCTCTAAGGCGCTCAAATTTTGCCTCAACCGATTCATGCAAAGGCCCTTCGGTATCAATAGCATGAACAATCAACACTAGTTTATTATTTTTAGGGTCCATTATTTCATTCATAAAAATTACGGTTTTTTTTCTTCCTGGATTTTTTGTTCGTCAGAAACCTTCTTTTCCCAGTTTTCCCTGTTAAGCGGATCGGTGGGGAAAGCTTGAACCCCTCTTCCCGTTATGATCCAGTTTTGGAAAAACTGAAAAATAGTTTCGTCACTGGCAATCAATTTTAAAGTTTTCGGCCAATCAATTTCATTTGATATTCTGGAATAATCAAATTCACACAAAGCCTTACCACAAACTCCTTCTACAAATTGAACTTCAGATTCAGATAATTTGGATTTCCATCGGGTGAAAGATTTCTCAATGTTAAAGGAATCTTTTTTAGAATTCTCCTGTGCCGTTGAATTGGAATACCAAGGATTTCCATAAGCATCCA
>JABJCF010000361.1 GCA_018665625.1 Nitrospina sp.
CTGGTGTCAATTGAAAGTTTTGATTTTTCGCAAATAAATCGTATATGAGCTAATTTGGACGTGTCAGAGGCAAAGCCATTGAAGTTTCGGCTTTTCGGCCAAGTCTTGTTTCTGCTATGGCTTGCTTTGCTTGCCGCAAACCCTTCTGGGCGGAGTTATTTAGGGGTTCCAGGCGGATAGCCATGGTAAAGGCAGCCCGGGCCTCAAGTGCTCGCTTTTGATCTAAATAGGCCCATCCCAGCCCATCGTAGGCATCAGGTTGATCGGGGCGTTGCCGCAACTCCTCTGAAAATTGCGCGATGGCCTTATGGGTCTCTCCATCAAGCAAATGAATTCTACCCAATTTTGTACGCGGGGTTGTCTGAAGTTTAAAGGGTGCAATAGCGTTTTTACCCGTGATAAGTTCAAAAACTGGATTGGGTATTGGATTTAAAGCCAGGCATTGTTCAAACATTTTTGCAGCCTTTGCAAAATATCCAAGACGAAAATAGATATATCCCAACCCCTTGCGTGCTTCAGATCGGTTAGGTTGAATCTCTAAGGATGTTTTGAACATAGTCATAGCTTTACTATCTTTACCATTATGGTGGTATGTCCAACCCAGAGAATTATATACCTGCCATCCAAATCGCTCTTTTGAAAGCAGTTCTATAAAGTTGGGTGTTAAGGCAAAATCAGGATCAAGGGAAATGGCTTTCAGGAAATATTCTATTGCCAGGTCTGGGTTTCCCGTCTTGTAGTGAACCCAACCCAGAGCCATATAAGGAGAAGCCAGGAGTGGGTGCTCCTTTAATATTTTTTCAAAATAATTCTTTGCTTCATATGGAGGTTCGCTCTGCAGAATGGCCCAATCAAGTTTATAGGCAAGTTCTTTATTACCTGGGTCGTGCCGAAGAGCTGTTTCCAAATAAGGGATCGCATCCTGAAATAGACTTATCGCATATAAAGATAAACCAAGCCCTTTTGATGAATCGACCTCGTAGTCTTCGTGTTGCACGGATTTTATAAACTTTTCGATAGCGTAGTTATATTGTTTTTTCTGGAACTGGCTCCAACCCAAACCATTATAGGCGTGAGCAGTATGGAATTTTTCTGAGGGCCAATCGTCATCTTCCTGTACGTAATCGTAATAAATTAATGCCGCAGCTTTGTAGTCGCCTTTTTTTAACGCCTGATCGGCTTTGTACAGGTGCTTGTCTAAGGCCTTTAAAATTTCTTCCAAACCCTTCATTGCAACTGGGTTTTTTGGTTCTTTTTCCAGCGCTTCCAGGAAATAGTCTTTTGCCAGTTTATATTCTTTTCTAGCTAAAGATATTTTTCCATGCTGATTGTATGGATGAGCCCAGTTTTCATATCGGAAAAGGAGTTCGTCGAGCTTCTCCTTTGCAAGGCGATGTTTCCCGAGATCCAAATAGTATTGAACGTATACAGCTTGTCTTTTTTTAATTTCCTTTATTTCATTTATTCCGTTATTGGCACCAATGAACTGAGGATAAAGTTCGAGAATTTCATGGAAGACTTCTTCAGATTTATTGATCTGTTTTGCTTTCATCAAGCTCCATGCCAGACCGTTTACTGCATCCAGGGACGGATTGTTTTTGACTGCAAGGTCTTCGAAAATATTTTTAGCTTTTATAAACTTTCCCTGGTGATAAGCTTTCCAGGCAATATTTAAATCAGGTTCATCTTTGCTTAAAGGCAATCCCCAAAGTGCACTTCTGTAGCGCGGATGTTCAACCGGCAGTGTGAAAATGGAAGTTGAAGTTCCACGGGAAGGAACAATTTCCCATACAGAATCTGGATTTTCTTTTGTCCATTGATTCCACATGTGAAAAATGTTTTCAACTTTTTCGGGGTTGAAAATATGGCTCAATTCCTGTTTTGCCAGGTCTTCGCGTTTTTGTTCCAGGTAAATAAACGCACGGCCTTTGTGGACTTCGTACGACTCTGGAAATAATCTTTCAACACGGTCGAAATTTTCAAGAGCTTTTTCATAATTTTTTAAACTGAAATAACACCAGCCCATTCCCATAATCGGAATAGGATTCTTTTTGTTAAAAGTATGGGCCTGTCCAAATGCCATCAGTGCTTTGTCGAAACGTTTTTGAAAAAAATAGGTCCAGGGAAGAAGGTTGAGCGCTCGTAAATCTGAAGGGCGATTTGCCAAACTCTTTTTCAAATAAAATTCAGACACCGAATATTCTCGGCGATTGAATTGATGCTGAGCGAAAAGGAAATCCTGGTCTTTGTCGTTTCTTGTTATGGGTGATTTCTGAGCAATAGAAAGGATGCTATTTTTAGTGCCCTGGAAAGATTTTTTTACGGTGGTGCAACTCACTCCTAAAAAAACAGCGAGAATACAAAGGCAGATACTAGTAAAACGTATTTTAATAATTTCCATTAAAGACATAGTTCCCCAAAACAAGTTGTATCCATTGTTTATCGGTATTTGGCAGAAAACTTTTAGAGAAATATAGTGATTTTGGCATGTTCCATGAGTTTATCTGTCTTTATGAGGTAAAAAAGGGATTTAAAGGCATTTTTTTTTGTAAAACTTGGTTAAAATGTTATGATTCAACCCTTTTACAAACCCTATGAAAACAATGCGTTTTTTAAAATTTATCACTCTATTGGTCCTAATTTGCTTTTTAAATGCCTGTTCTGATGAATCGGCAGAAAAAGCAGGTGATGGTTTACACCCCAGCCTTTCTGAATTACCTGAGATGGTTGAGGAGTCTGCCCAATCCTCTGAGCAGCGAGTGGTTCCTGTCAAAATCAGTCCTGAGGATCAGGAAAAGGCAAACAATGCCCCAGAGGGTATGGTTTTTATTACAGGCGGCTGTTTTGTTATGGGCAACGATTATACTCAAGAGGACGAAAAGCCAGAGCATGAGGTTTGTGTGAGTGATTTTTATATGGATAAGTTTGAAGTCACTCAAGCCCGCTGGGAAAAGGTGATGGGAAATAATCCATCAAAATTTATAGGTGCCGACTTACCTGTTGAGCAAGTCAATCACCAGGATGTTCAAAGGTTCATAAAAAAATCAGAAGGCGCTTGCCGGTTACCTACTGAAGCAGAATGGGAATACGCTACCCGAGGGGGTGCAACGACACGCTATTTCTGGGGCAATATGGTTAACGAAGAATATACCTGGTATGAAGAAAATTCCAATGAAACCACTCATCCAGTAGGTAGTAAAGGCCCCAATCAGTACGGTCTATACGATACGATGGGGAATGTTTGGGAGTGGGTCAACGACTGGTATGAACCTTACTATAAAATCCGCACAAAAGATAATCCCATGGGGCCTGAATCTGGCCAATCCAAAATAGTGCGTGGTGGGTCTTTCGATTCCTCTGCTGGGGCTTTAAGAATAACCAATCGTGTTTGGCTTCATCCCAAAAATAAAGTCTTCCCGAAGGTAACCACCTATGGCCAGATTATGAACGAAGTTTATAATTATATTGGCTTCCGCTGCGCAAAATCCATTTCTTAATTTCTAAGTAAACCAGAGTTTTTAATTAGAAAATGTAATTCTGCGTTTTTGTTGATTAGCGGCATTCGCTACACAGGCCGAACATATCGAGCTTGTGGGAGGTGATTGTGAAACCGTTTCGGCTGGCAACTTCTTCTTGAAATTTTTCAATCAGAGGATGATTGAATTCGATGATCTTTCCGCATTCGGTGCAAATCATGTGGTCGTGGTGACTATGCATGTATTTGTGTTCATATCTTTTTTGCCCATCACCAAAATCCAACTCCGATGCAAGGCCGCTTTGGGTCAATAAGGCCAGCGTACGGTAAACCGTTGCCAGACCGACCTTGGGTTCAGTGGCCGTTACAAGATTATACAACTCTTCGGCACTAACATGGTTTTCACAATCGATAAAAGCATTGAGTACCGCGCGTCTTTGTTTGGTAATCTTTAGTTTGTTCTGGACGATATAATCTTCCAAAACTTCCAGTTCTTTGCTTGCCATATTTTGCTCTTTTTGCTCTTAATTTGTCGTTTGAAAAATAGAACGGTAATTTAACACGGTCGCCGGCGAAGGGTCAATATTGTCCATTCTGTTTGGATGAAACTGACAATATAAAGTTGCAATTTTTTGTAGAGTTTAACTTTATGAATTTATCCATTTTCCAATGTTAGAAGATAGTAATTCTGACTCAATCTCCTGTTGCTCACCGCTGTCCATATTTTTTAAAACATATTTTCCAGAATTAATTTCATTTTCGCCTATAATTAATGTGAATCTACAATTGGATTTGTTGGCTTTACGCATCTGACTTTTCATACTTCCCATTTCATAATCTCGGCCTACTTTAAATCCAGCAAGCCTCAATTCATGTGCAGCTTGAAATCCTGGGATTTTGGCAGCATCCCCCAAACAAACCAAAAATATATCAGAAGCTTTGTTTGGGTTTGCGTCCTCTTCAAAGGGAATTAATGACACGAGGCGTTCTAGTCCCAAGGCAAATCCAAAACATGGGGTGGAAGGCCCTGACAGTTCTTCTACCAGTGTGTCGTATCGTCCTCCCCCACAAATTGCATTTTGCGCTCCCAGATTATCAGAGGTCACTTCAAAAGCGGTCATATTGTAATAATCCAACCCTCGTACCAGATTGGTATTTATTATGTAGGGAGTTTTTGCAATATCCAGCAGTTGTTGTACTTCTGCAAAATGTTGTGCGCTGGTTTCATCCAAATGATCAATCATCTTGGGAAGGTTCTTGGCAATTTCTCCGCATTGTTCTGCTTTGCAATCGAGGACTCGTAATGGATTTCTCTCATATCGGTTCGTGCAGTTATTGCAAAGCTTGTCTAGATGTTTTTCTATAGCTGATTTTAAAATTTCTCTATATTGAGGGCGACAATTCTGATTTCCAAGGCTATTGATTTGTAGTGTTGAATCCTTAAGGCCCAATTTGCGGAAAAATTCAATGAGCATTGTCATCACTTCAACATCTACCGCAGGGCTTTGAGATCCCATTGCTTCTACCCCGATTTGATAAAACTGCCGTAACCTTCCTGCTTGCGGGCGCTCGTAGCGGAACATGGGTCCAATGTAAAACATTTTAGTGACAGAAGGGGGCGCATACATTTTATGCTCTATGTACGCACGAACGACAGAGGCAGTGCCTTCTGGACGCAAAGTTATGGAATCCCCTCCACGGTCTTCGAAGGTATACATTTCCTTTTCTACGATGTCGGTGGTTTCTCCTATGCTGCGAGAAAAGAGGCGGGTGTCTTCAAATATTGGAACCCGAATCTCCTCGAAACCGTACCGTGGAAAGATACTGTGCGCGATAGATTCCACCCATTGCCATTTCCAGATTTCATCAGGCAATATATCTTTTACGCCACGGATGCTTTGTAATTTCATAATTTTTCCAGCAAGTAGTTACAATTTATCATTGGATCAAGGGTAAAAAAGAGTGGGGTATGTGCTTTTAAAAACTATTAATCTAATCGCTGATTTAAGTTGAGATTAACCGCTCAACCATTTAAACCAACCGCCTTTTTTTACCGTTGCGCTGAGATGGAATTCCGCCATTTCAACGTCTTTTTTGCTGCCGATAAATAAGGGAAGTCGGTCATGAATTCCTTCAGGTGCAATATCCAGAATTCGCTGTTTTCCTGTGGAGGCTTTTCCACCGGCGTTTTCTACTATTAACGCTAAAGGTGCCGCTTCGAAAGAAAATCGCAATTTGCCTTTTGGACTATTTTTATCCTTCGGATACATAAAAAGTCCGCCTTTCAGCAAAGTACGGTGAAAGTCTGCGACAAGTGAACCGATATAGCGAAGTTTATAAGGCCGGCCAGAAGAGGGGTTGTCTTCTTTTAAAAAGGATACCAGATTTTTTTGGGCTTCATCCCATATGCCCCAGTTGCCTTCGTTGGCACTGTAAGTTGAGCCTTGTTCCGGAATTTTCAGGTCGGGATGAGAAAGAAAAAATTCACCTAAAGAAGGATCAAGGGTGAACCCATAGACCCCTTGGCCAGCAGTGTAGACAAGTATGGTACTGGAACCATAAACAATATAACCTGCTGCAACTTGTTCTTCGCCTTTTTGCCGCAAGTCGTCCTCGGTGACTTCACTTCCCTCGCTCTTTTTACGATAAATGGAAAATATAGTTCCTATATTAACGTTAACATCAATATTTGAGGACCCATCAAGAGGATCCATCATAAAAATATATTTTCCAGGATTGTCTTCAGGAGGGATTATATAAGGATCTTCTTTTTCTTCAGAAGTGATCGCACACACGGCCTCGGATTTACCAATTAATGTTGTGAAAGTGATATCTGAAAACTCATCAAGCTTTTGGACTTCTTCGCCCTGAACATTGATTTTTCCAGTTAGACCCAGGACATTTTCACCAATACCGGCGCTGTTCACCTCCAGAGAAATAATTTTTGATGCCACAATTATTTCATTCATCAAACTAGTGAATTCTCCAGTAGCCCCTGGATTGGATTTTTCCTGCTGTCGAATATGTTGAACAAAGGTGGTTCGTTCCATAACTTATAAAGTTCCGTTAAGATAGATTTAATTAAATCCTGCCCCTAGTTGCCTTAGATTCATAATTAAGAAGCCGATTAAAAAATGAAAAATTAAGGGATGGGATTGGAGGGGAATTTTACATTATTTCTAATGCTCTAGCAATTGAAATGCCCAGGTGGAATGGCCAAACAAATTATCAGTTAGGTTAAATATTTTTGTTGCCACCTGTTCCATTTTTGCCTTGCAACTCCGTCACCATTTGATTGAGTTCATCTGCCAGAACAGTTAACTCTGTAGTTACTAATGAGGTTTGATCAATGGCCTGAGTGGATTGTTTGATGCCCGTTTGGATTTCTTTTAAGGCGATAAAAGCCTGTGAGGTCGCCGTTTTTTCTTGCATAGTAGCCAATGAAATTTGCTTCATAGCTTCATTTGTTGATTTTGCACCTGATAACAGGCTATCTAAATGCTCGTATGCCCTGTTTGTAAGTTCTGCCCCAGTTTGGATATGTTTTGATTCTTTCTCTGACGCAAGAATTAAACGATTAACTCCCTGTTGAATTTCTTCAACGATCACTTCAATCTCGGCCGTGGAATCCATAACACTATCAGCAAGACGTCGAATCTCTACAGCCACGACTCCAAACCGTTTGCCCTCGTCGCCAGCTGCAGAAGCCTCAATAGCAGCATTGAATGCAATCAGTTTTGTTTGGTCGGCAATATGGTTAATGATCTCCATAACTTTTCCGACTTCTTTTGATTTTTTCCCAAGCTGGATTACTGATTCAACACTTTGATTGCTTTCTCTTGTGATTTTATCCATGTTTTGCTGTATAGATTTTATTATATCCATACCCTTTTCAGACTCCTCCAGATTAGTTTCTGCAATCTGCAATACAGAGCCGGAATTTTGCGCAACTTGCGAGGAGGAGACTGAAAGCTCCTCCAGAGTTGATGTGATGTCCGTTATTCTTTCGGACTGTTGCTTCATAAGGATTGATTGATCTTTAACAGTAGACGATATGTTCTGCGACGATTTGTACAAGGTTTTTGCGGAATTAAAAATCTTGTCTACTTGTGTTTCAATAGATTTTTTAATATTGGCAACCATTTTTATGAAGCATGTGCCTAGATAACCAATCTCGTCTTTAGTAGTGATATTGATCTTTACAGTAGTATTTCCCCTTGATACTTCTGTTGCGGCCTCCGTCAATTGTTGGATGGGGCGGGTGATAATGTTACTAAATATCAGGGATAAAATTGAGCCTATTACAAAGATTCCGAAGCATGAATAAAGTGTGAAGGTTTTATTTTCTTCAATGCTGCTATACATATCCTCTAATGATAAAGCCAACATTAATGTTCCGTGTGGTTTGTCCTGATATTCTATCGGAACTGTGACAAATAGTTTACGGGCCTGTTCAAAAGGTTCTTTGTGATCTAGGAAATTATTTAAATTTGGGTTGAGTTTTTTAGGGTCATAAACTGATATTTTTCTATTGTTGGTGTCAAAAATTCCAAGGTAGGCAAGCCTTGAATCTTTTTTAGCCCATTCAATCGCTACTCCTATGCTTTCGAAGTCTAGAAGCTTTAGGCTGATGCCTGTAGATAAAGCAACAACTTCAGCCATATTGTGAACATGACTTTGGATGCTTTTTAAGGCTTGTTTTTTGTGTGCCTGTGGATAGTAGTTGTAGTTGAAAATTGTTATTAGGAAAACTATGAAAGAAAATAAAAAAACTAGTTTTAATCGAATGGATATTTTCATAAAGAGAGCCTAACTCTTAATTTCTGAGGGAAATGAAAATCTCCATTAAGAAGTCGTGAAGAGAAGATTCAAGTTGAAGTAATTTATTTGAATCGGGCATCAAGTATGGTGTGGGAGATACGGCTATCATCTTTGCCTGGTCCCTCAACAACAATAGAGCAGCCTAAGATTCGAAGTTGATCGGGTTTTAAATTAAAATCTCTTTTACTTGGGTACCAGTTGTTTGGATCAGGGGACATGTCTGTTTCTATGGTGACAACAACGTCTTTCATGCCATGGGAGTTTTTTATTTTTCTGTAAATTCCTTTTCCTTCTCCACAGACACCATTATTGATTAGAGGTTGGACATATGATAATGCGGAAGTAGAAGGGCTGGAAGAGCCTTTATCAATAGAACCACAGGAAGCTATCCAGCTCATAAAAAATACACAAAGTATTATTTTTAAGCCTGTCTTGGTGAAATCAGATATATAGTTTTCCATGGAATTCTAATTAGTCCTTGATAGAAATAATAATTCGATCAGTAATAGGTGGATCATAAGGAACGTGGTTGCCATAAGCAAAAACAGCAAAGATGACATGTCGGCCTGGAACTAGTTTCAAATCTTTGCATATAGAACCGTCTCCCATATGGATTTCCTGTTTTCCAATGGGTTGGCTTAAATCGGCAGGTAATGAATTAAGTAGTAAATGATGATGGCCTCTACCTTCATTCACGCCTTTTTTGGCTTTTTCAACAACGATTCCACTGACTTCCATGCACACTTTGGCTGGACTGCTCAACTGCGCATTATTGGAAGGTTGAATAATTTTTACGGCTCTATCTTCTGCCCAAACCTGCTGAGATAAAACCATTACAACAAAAACTATCCATACCGCTATCGAGTTTTTATTCATATATAACTCCGCATTCTGTGAATAGCCTTTTGAATCAGCATATAATAACCTATTAATTCAATAACAACAATACAATTACAGAAGTTATCCGACTGATGCGGCAATCTGGTTACGATTTTTTGAATACCTTTTTCTGTCATTTTCATTAAGTATCTTTTTTCGTAATCGAATACTTTTAGGAGTTATTTCTGCAAGTTCATCCTCGTTAAGAAAACTGAGGATTTGCTCCAGACTCATTTTGGTCGGCGGTGTCAGGGTGATATGTACATCATGCCCGGAAGTGCGCATATTGGTCAGCTTTTTTTCTTTGCAAACATTTACAACAAGGTCATTATCTTTATTATTCTCACCCACGATCATTCCCGTATAAACGTCTTCACCGGCCTCCCAAAACAAGGTGCCTCGTTCTTGCAGATTGAATAGAGAGAACCCAGTAGTGGCGCCATTTTCGAGTGAAATTAAAACACCATTGACCCTTTGGGCAATGTCTCCACAATGCGGAATGAATTTTTGGAAATTTCTATTAATCACACCAGTCCCTTTGGTCATAGTGAGAAACTCAGATCGAAATCCAAACAAACCTCTTGTGGGAATGACAAACTCAAGCCGTGCTTTACCTTCATTTTGAGCCATGTCCTTAAGGGTGGCTCTTCGTTTGCCCATCGCCTCCATAATGCTGCCAACATATTGTTCTTCAATGTCCAGAATGACAAATTCTTCAGGTTCATGGGGAACCCCATCCACATCCTTTATTAATACTTCAGGGCGGGAGATACTAAATTCATATCCCTCGCGGCGCATGGTTTCAATAAGAATGGTAAGGTGAAGTTCGCCTCTACCCGAGACTTTGAAGGTGTCTTGCGACTCCGTTTCCTCTACTCTTAAGGAGACATTCGAACGTATTTCTTTAAATAATCGATCGCGGATCTGTCGCGATGTAACGAACTCTCCTTCACGTCCTGCAAATGGAGATGAGTTTAAGGAAAAATGAATGGCCAGTGTAGGTTCATCTATTTCAATGACAGGTAAGGCATCGGGGAATTCTGTATCAGTAAGTGTTTCTCCAATTTCAACTTCCTTCATTCCGGCTACCCCTATAATGTCACCGGTGGTCGCTTCTTCTGATTCTATTTTTTTTAATCCTTCAAAAGTATATAGCTTAGATAAGGAGAAAGTTTTGGGAACTCCATTTCGATCTATTTGGGTATAGTTTTTCTTCGCTTTAACGCGACCTCGATTTACTTTCCCAACAGCTATTCGCCCTACATAGTCATCATAATCCATAGATGAGACCAGCATTTGAAATCCGCCTTCTGAATCTCCCACGTGACTAGGTACTTTTTCAATAATCAAGTCTAGAAGAGGGGTGATATCATTATTTGGTCCTAATGGCGTTTCCCTGGAAATTCCCTGTTTAGCTGAAGTATAGATAATAGAAAAGTCCAACTGCTCATCATTGGCTCCCAATTCAACGAACAAATCAAAAACCTCGTCTACGACTTGTTCAGTACGGGATGCAGGGCGATCGATTTTGTTTATCACTACGATTGGTTTTAGTCCTAATTCCAAAGATTTTTTTAAGACAAATTTAGTTTGGGGCATGGGTCCTTCTACCGCATCTGCCAATAATAAAACCCCATTGACCATTTTTAATATGCGTTCGACCTCACCCCCGAAGTCCGCATGGCCGGGTGTATCGACAATATTAATTTTATGATCTTTGTAAAAGATGGCTGCATTTTTGGAAAAGATAGTAATTCCTCTTTCCTTTTCCAATTCATTACTGTCCATGATGCAGGTTCCCGCGAGTTCGCTATCTCGAAACATGCCGCTTTGTCGGAGAAGACAGTCCACCAGGGTGGTTTTCCCATGATCAACATGAGCAATAATTCCAATATTTCTAATAGATTTTTGGTCGAGCATTTTTTCCTTTAATATCAATAGGATATGGTTTAATAGTTAAAAACTAACTTAAGGCCATTTAGCCATAAATTTTGATTAATTAGATACTGTGTTGACTTGCCCGCAGGAGAGGTTATTTGCGGCGAAGCTTCTGGGATGGGATGAACCAATAAGGGAACATAGTTTTTTCTTGCAAAATTGTCGAAAGATTAGAATAACAGAATGGTTGTGAGAAACCTAAATAAAAATATTAGTTTGTAAACTATTGATAATTATATCATAATTTTACTATGAAAGCTCTAATTCAAGAATTTTCCGATTTTTTGCGAATTGAAAAAAGAAATTCGCCACATACGGTTTCGGCTTATCGCAGTGACCTGAACCGATTTTCGGATTCACTTAAAGGGATGAAGGTCGATTCGGTGACCCCATCTGATATTAGGTGTTTTCTAATTTCTTTAAGGGAGCAAGGGCTATCCGCCTCTTCGGTGGCTCGTAGTTTGTCTTCCATTAAATCTTTTTTTAAATACCTAGTGCAGGATAAACCGTTTCAAGGTAACCCTGTGGCAAACAATCCAGCAGAAATTCTTGAAGCTCCCAGGCGTTGGAGAAAATTGCCCGATGTTTTGTCCACAGTAGATGTAGATGATTTACTGAAGAGTCCAGATCAGGATTCTGTTTTAGGCCTCCGCGATCAGGCAATGCTGGAAGTTCTTTATGCTAGTGGGTTGCGGGTATCAGAGCTGGTTAACCTTAAGGTTAGCCAACTGGATATTGAAGTCGGTTATCTACGAGCTTTTGGAAAGGGTAGTAAAGAAAGAATTGTACCCATCGGAGACATGGCAAAAAAAGCTGTAGAAGTCTATTTGCTTAAATCGCGGCCGGCTCTCCTTCATGGCCGAAAAGCGGAAGAATTGTTTGTTACCAAAAGAGGGCGAGGTATGACACGGCAGGGCTTCTGGAAATTGCTAAAGACTTATGTAGCGAAGGCAAACATTCGAGTCGGTGTTTCTCCGCATACCCTGCGCCATGCTTTTGCCACGCATCTATTGGAAAGAGGGGCGGATTTGCGCTCTGTTCAGCAGATGTTGGGGCATTCAGATATATCAACGACTCAAATCTATACCCATATTCTTGGGAAAAGGATGCTGGAAATTCACCAACAGTTTCATCCCAGATCCTGATAGATAAAATTGGAATTATTTTCTTGACTGGATTTGCCATAAAAGCTAACATTCTGCTTTAATATCCTTCCTTCTGATCTTGGTTTCCAGGTTTTTTAAGGGTTTGAATTCAAAGGTCAACTATGATTTTTGAAATTGAGGAAATCCCTGAAGGGGGATTAAGTTTTGATGTGCTCGCAGATAAAGAGCATTTTGTTATTGATCAGCCTGATTGTACTTTGACCGATGGTGTTAAGGTTAAAGGAAAGCTGACAAAGATTGAACGGGAAATTTGTTTTTCCGGTGATTTGGAAGCACAACTTCGGGTCGCTTGTACCCGATGTTTAAAGCCGTTTCCGTTTGAAGTTAAGAGTATGATTCAAGTCCACTTTATTCCTCGTGTTAAAGAACCATCTCCGGGGAGCGAAGTTGAAATTAAAGAAACAGATATCGAGAAAGAGATTTACGAAGAAGACCGGGTTGATTTGAGCGGTCCTATTCGAGATCAGATTCTTCTTGATGTGCCTTTAATGTGTCTTTGCCAGGAGGATTGCAAAGGCATTTGTCCTGAATGTGGTATTGATCTTAACTCGAATCAATGTGAGTGTAATAACGAGGGCCAGATAGATCCTCGATTTGCGGAATTGTTAAAATTAAAAGACAAGTTGAAATAGGAAGATAAAATGGCAGTACCAAAGAAAAAGACATCGAAGTCCAAACAGGGAATGAGAAGGTCCCACTTGAGCCTCAAAACCCCCTCTTATATGGAGTGCCCCCAGTGTCATGAAATGGCCCGGCCTCACCATATTTGTGCTCATTGCGGATATTATAAGGGCAAAGAAATAATGGAAGTAGAATCTGTTTAATTTCCTACGTTAATTTTATTTCAAATTCCCCACAAAAGATTTCCCTGCTGTCCAGTTGAAAGGAGCCTTGGATGAAAATCGTGGTTGATGCTATGGGAGGCGACCATGCCCCGGAGGCTATTGTAGAAGGTGCCGTGCTGGCAGCCCGGGAATACGATACGAAAATCATCCTCACTGGTTTATCTGAACAGATTCAAGCCGAGCTTGACAAGCACGACCCTGACCATCAACTTCCCATCGAAATAGTTCATGCAGATGAAGTTGTTGAAATGCATGATAGTCCCGGGAAGGTACTGCGTTCGAAACGAAAATCTTCAATGAAGATTGGTTTGGATTTGGTAAAACAAGGCGAGGGTGTCGCATTTGTAAGTGCGGGAAACACAGGAGCCGTACTTGCCTATTCAACTGTAATATTAAGGCCTGTAAAAGGAGTAGACCGACCTGCTATAGCCATTCAACTGCCTACGCTAAAGGGAACCTCTATTCTTTTGGATGCAGGGGCTAATGTTGACTGCAAAACCAATCAATTATTTCAGTTTGGAATTATGGGGCATGTCTTTGCTGAATATATTTTAGAGAAAGAAAACCCCAGCGTCGGTCTATTGAGTATTGGAGAAGAAGATGGCAAGGGAAATGAAATAGTCAAAGAGACTTTTCAAATGCTCAAAAAAAGTCATATAAATTTTATTGGGAATATTGAAGGGAAGGAAGTTTATCGAGGCAATGCGGATGTAATTGTCTGTGATGGTTTTACCGGAAATGTAGCTCTAAAAATCAGTGAAAGCCTTGCGGAAATGATAGGGACGAATCTTAAGCTTATGTTCCAGAGTAATTGGCTTAGCAAATTAGGCTACTTACTCCTGAAACCTCAACTGGTTCAGTTTAAAAAGAAGGTGGACCATTCGGAAACAGGGGGGGCGCCGTTATTAGGGGTAGATGGTGTTGTGATCATTGCACATGGTAGCTCCTCCCCAAAGGCCATCAAAAATGCCATCAACCGTGCCTATGAATTACGCGAGAAAAATATTATCGATCATATCAAGCAGGATATCGAATTGAATCTTTCAGATGTAGAAAGCCCTAAAGGAACTATTTGGAAGCAGATAAAGAGTATTGCTTTTGGAAACGAAGAAGCAGAACAAAAAGGTGAAGGAATTCCTCCAGCCCCAGACTCAAAACCTAAAGAAACCTGATAAATTATCTCCTAGATGAATCCTATTTCAATTTTTAAAGCCGCAATTGCTGGAACTGGTTCTTATGTTCCTGAGAAAATTCTAACCAATAAGGACTTGGAAAGCTCTCTCGAAACATCTGATGAATGGATTACTACGCGCACAGGTATTAAAGAACGTAGGATTGCAGCGGAAAATGAATCTGCATCCACTATGGCGGCGCAGGCGGGGAGGCGAGCTCTTGAATCCGCCGATGTGAATCCAGATCAAGTGGATATGATCATTGTATGCACTTCAAGTCCAGATGTATTATTTCCTTCTACTGCTTGTTTTGTGCAAAAAGAGCTGGAAGCTTTCAATTCTGCTGCTTACGATATTTCTGCCGTCTGCTCTGGCTTTGTTTTCGGGTTGTCGATTGCTGAACAATATCTAAAGGCAGGACGTTATGAGCATATTTTGGTAATTGGTAGTGAAGTGAACTCAAGAATTGTAGATTGGTCGGACCGCTCTACTTGTATTCTTTTTGGTGATGGCGCGGGTGCAGTATTGTTGAAAAGAACCGAACAACAAGAGCCCATTGGAATTTTATCTACCCATATTTATTCGGACGGGAGTTTGACGGATCTCATAGCTGTTCCGGGAGGAATTGGAAAGACGGGCATTAATAAACAGGATATTGATGATAAAAAGTATTTTATCAAAATGTCTGGTAATGCAACCTTTAAAGTTGCTGTTAAAAGAATGACAGATGTGATTCGAGAGGCATTGGAATTTAACAATATCAAGATTGAAGATGTTGACCATCTCATCCCACATCAGGCTAACCAGAGAATTATTAGTGCTGTCGCTGAAAAACTAAATTTTCCAGAAAATAAAATTTATATGACTATCCAAAAATATGGAAATACCTCTGCTGCATCTATTCCCATAGGAATTGCCGATGCTAAAGGCGAAGGGAAAATCCAAAAGGGGGATGTCTCTGTTTTGGGAGTTGTGGGAGCGGGGCTAACCTGGGGATCGGCGGTGATAAAATGGTGAAAATAGCTTTTGTCTTTCCGGGGCAGGGGTCACAATTTATTGGAATGGGTCAGGATTTTTATGACCATGTTCCAGAAGCAAAGCAATTGTTTGAAGTAGCCAATGAGGTGCTTGGATACGACCTTGCAAGTATTTGTTTTAATGGCCCGGATGAGACTCTAAGGCTGACAGAAA
>JABJCF010000362.1 GCA_018665625.1 Nitrospina sp.
TAGATAAAGCAAAAAAAAATAAACTGATAAGAGTAGGTGAGGGGAAAAATCAAGTCGACATAATTTATATTGATAATGCTGTGTCAGCCCATTTGAAAGCTTGTGAGGCTTTAGCAATTAATGGAAATGTGGCAGGAAAAGCTTATTTCGTCAGTGATGGGGAACCCGTTATTCTTTGGGATTGGATTAATGACTTATTGGGGCGTTTGGGTAGACCCAATGTTTCTCGAAGTATTTCTTTTAGTGCTGCTATGACATTGGGAACATGCTTAGAAGGAGTTTATGGAATTTTAAGGATTAAAAGGGAGCCTCCAATGACCCGATTTCTAGCCTCGCAATTGGCAACCTCGCATTATTTTAATATTTCCAAGGCAAAAAATGATTTCGGTTATACCCCACTGGTTTCACATGAGGAAGGTATGAATCGACTTATTCGCTCGTATAACTTTTCTCCCCAAGAAGGTTAATTCTATGCGCAATACATCCTGCACCAAAGCCATTATCGATATTCACTACAGAAATCCCTGTGGCGCAACTATTCAGCATAGTTAAAAGAGCGGAAACACCGCCAAAAGAAGCACCATAACCGACACTGGTCGGCACCGCTATTATTGGTTGGGACATCAGACCCCCAACCACGCTGGCCAGTGCACCCTCCATTCCAGCTACAACAATGAGAACTCGGGCTTTTTTAATTTTTTCGATATTGTCCAGGAGCCTGTGAAGCCCAGCTACTCCAACATCAAATATTGTTTCAACCTTACTGCCCAACATATTTGCAGTGACTGCGGCTTCTTCAGCAATTGGAATGTCTGATGTGCCAGCTGTAATAATAGTAATCAAACCTTTACTTTTTATGGGTTTATTATTTTTGATTACGAGAGTTTGACCTTGTTCATTGTATTCGGCTTTTTTAGGTAAAGAAAATTTTAGTGATTTGTATTTGTCGGCAGATAATTTTGTTGCGAGAATATTACTTTTAGCTTTTTGCAGGCTTTTAATAATTTTTTTTAATTGTGCAATGGATTTCCCCTGACTATAAATTACTTCTGGTAAACCATTACGTAATTCTCTGTGGTGGTCAATTTTTGCAAAGTCGAGGTTTTCATAGGGCAGGTTTTGCAATTGCTTAATGGCGTCATCTGGAGACAACTTGTTATTATATAAATTTGTCAGGAGTGCTTTTAGTTCTTTTTGATTCATGCCAAGCCTTTTATTCCTGAAAATTCTTTTGAAATTTCAACTTTCATCAAATCGGTAAGTGCTTCTTGAGGGGATTTCCCTTCATGCAAAACTTTGTAGGTTTCTTCCATGACGGATGCTTGGATATTTAATTTTTGGATTAGTTTGTAGGCAGATTTTACAGTAGAAATTCCTTCTGCTACCATTCGCATATTATCAGTAATTTCTTTGAGTGATTTTCCTTGGCCTAACTGAATTCCCAGTTGTCGGTTTCGGCTGAGGTCTCCGGTACAGGTTAAAACAAGATCTCCCAATCCTGACAATCCATAAAAAGTTTCTGGTTTAGCACCAAGTTCTGTTCCCACACGAGCAATTTCAACCAATCCTCGTGTTATTAAAGCTGCTCGAGTATTGAATCCCAAGTTTAAACCATCACAAATACCGGTTGCTATGGCAATCACATTTTTTAAAGCTCCGCCGATTTCAACCCCCATGATATCCGTACTTGTAAATACTTTTAAATTAGGGGATGAAAATATTTCCTGAACACGTTTCCCTGTATCTATTGATTTAGACGCAACCAGTAACGCGGAGGGTACCTTGGCGGCAATTTCTTTTGCGAAAGTAGGTCCTGATACAGTGGCAATATCGATGGGAATATTTAAACTTTCTTCAATAATGTTATGGCAGGGAAGTAAAGAATCATTTTCTATTCCTTTGCTGGCATTGATCAGAAGGGTGTCCGATTGAATGCAGTGCTTTAAGTTTCCGACTATGTTTCTAATTGTGGGTGTTGGGACGACAATAAGAATGATTGACTGGTCCTGCACTACAGTCTCTAACGAATTATCAGGAGTTATATTTTCAGGGAGTGGAAAACCTGGCAAAAACCATTTGTTTTCACGGTCCTTAAGAAGGATATCGCATAACTCATTTTCGTAGACCCAGAGAGATATCTTTTCAAATTTATCAGCAAGATGGATAGATAATGCTGTTCCCCAGCTACCCGCCCCAATAATTGCTATCTTTTTATTGTCCATGACTCAAAAATTAAAAATTTCTAAGGTCGCATTATATCTTATTTCTTTCATTGAAAATGAGCTTGTTTGCAAATATTCTTTATGATTAAATGTTTAAATATCAATATTTACACACCTAAACTAATAAGGGATTACTAATGGCCAAGAAAATTAAAATTACCCGTAAGGAGCTATTAAAAGAGCCTGATCAATTTCTATCCTCTTCTGAAAAGGCCATGCTGTTTTTTACGGAAAATAAATCTATGGTCCTTGGTCTTTTGGTGACTGTTTTGGTTGGAGGATTGTCTCTATTAGGTTATTTAAACTACCAGCAGTCTCAAACAATGAAATTTGAGGCTTTATACTTTGACATGGAAGAAGTTGCCAGAGTTGGAACCGAAAAAGGCGGAAGTCCTCAAGGACAGTTGATTAAAATCCGCGATCAAATCGGAAATGGAGTTCATCGAAATCGTGCATCTTTATTACTTGCAGATGTCTATTTTCAATTTGAAGATTACGATAATGCTAAAGCTACTTATCAGGAAGTTATTAAGGGCTCCAAAGGTTTGAATCAACAGATGGCCAATGTTGGGTTGGCGTATACCTATGAAGCTATGGGAGATTATAAAAAGGCCATTGATTTGTATAAACTGGCTATTGATAGTAGTGGTAGTTTCCCTGTGTTTCAGGTCTACTGGAGCTTGGCTAGATGTCATGAAAATAATAAAGATACCTCAAGCTCTTTATTAATACTTAGGGAAATGCAAATCAAATTTTCAAATAAGCCTGAATTAGAAAAAATTGAAAATAGAATCAAGCAGCTTTCTACTTAGAGTTATTGGTGTAAATCTCAAATGGCGAATCCGTTTAAACCTGCATTTTTAGTTTTTGCTTTATTTCTCACTGCATTTCCATTTCCTGCCCTGAGTGTCCCCTTTGTTAGTCTGGAGACCGAAATTGCCATGGGCAAGGAAGCCGATACAGCAATCATCCAACAATTTGGAGTGTATCAGGATAAAGCTTTACAGCTTTACGTTAATAATATTGGGCAAAAGTTGGTCTCCCAACTTTCTGACAAGGTTTTTTCCAAATATTTTTTTCGTGTTATGGACACACCCGAAATTAATGCATTTGCGCTCCCCGGGGGATATGTTTATGTGACACGGGGTTTATTGGCCTTGGTAAACAGTGAGGCTGAACTGGCAGGAGTTATTGGACACGAAATTGGCCATATTATTTTTCATCATGGCGCCAAGCAAATGGTACGAAATATTGGGGCTCAAATTTTTGCCATTGGGGGTGCCATTGCCAGCCCCCAAAATGCAGGTGGATGGCTAGCCGTCAGCACCGCTTTATTTCAGCAGATAAATCTAGGATATGGACGCGAAGCGGAAATAGAATCTGATGAACATGGCATCCTGAGTGGTTCGGAAGCGGGTTATAATGCCTATGGCATGGCGCAATTCCTGAAAAGCTTGCGGAGAAAAGAAATCATGTCAGGTCAATCCTATCACTCATTCCAAGCTTCCCATCCTGAAACAAAAGACCGCATTATTAAAGCAGGCCTGCTGGCTGGACGAATGAAGGCAGACTCTACTGAAGATAATTTATTTAGAAGTAGATATTTAAATCAAATTCGTGGCTTGGTATATGAGGGCAGAAAATCCTCAAGAGATACTAAAAGGTACAAACCTCGTTATATTGATATCTATGAGGTTAAACAGGGTGATACCTTTCAAAGCATCGCGATAAAAGAGCTGGGTGATAAAAGGCAGGATCTCGGTTTAACTGTTTTGAATGGTCGAAAAGAATCAAGCCAACCCCAGACCGGCGAATTTATTAAAATTATTCGTCCTGGAAAATATAAGAAAAATAAAACTCTTAAACTTGAGCCTTACAGCCAACTGAATCCCCCCCCAAAATAGTCGTTATGACTATAGCCGTTAACCTGGAAAAATCTTATATAGTTTACCTGAAACCCAATGGTGAAATCTGCAACCGCCTTAAATTGGGCACTAAAGTGCATGTCATAAGAAAAAAAGGGGAGTGGGCCTATATTTGCTGGCGTAGCGGAAAAAAAAAGGGCTGGATTTTATTACCGGAGCAGATCGAATAAAAAGATTCTTTTCAAGGTTTTTCATTAATTATATTAATGATAAAATTAGTACCCTGTTTATTTTTAAAGTATCAATTTAGGAGAATAAGTGGTTACCGAGAAAAAAATTCTACAAGGAAGGATTTTAATCGTTGATGACGAGCCCGATAATATTGTTTTGCTTAGTCATACTCTGAAAGGCGTTGGGTACACATCTTTACGCAGCACAAAGGACCCTAGAGAAGTATGCGCAATATATGAAGAATTTAAACCCGATCTTATTTTGTTGGATTTAAAAATGCCGCATATGGACGGTTTTCAAGTTATGGAGAAGCTTGAAGAACTTGATCCCGATTCTTCTACAATGATTCTCGTTTTGACTGCTTATCAAGAATATGAAACAAAAATCCGTGCTTTAAATTCAGGAGCTAATGAGTTTCTAACTAAACCTATTGATCTTGCCGAGGTAATTTGTCGAATACAAATTATGCTGGAAGTCAAACAGCTACGCTCTGATGTTGCTGCTATTGAGAAAGAAGAAAGTCCCATTTTGGGTAAGTCGGCGAGCATAGTACGCCTTAGGGAAATAATTCATACGGTTTCCAATTCTAACACCGATTTGTTGATTCAAGGTGAAACGGGCACTGGAAAAGATTTGGTCGCAGGATATATGCATAAACTTAGCGGTAGAAGTAATAAAAAATTTGTCGCTATAAATTGTGGGGCGATGCCCGAATCGATTATTGAGAGTGAATTGTTTGGTCATGAAGCCGGAGCTTTTACTGGGGCAAATACCCGGCGCATCGGTAAATTTGAATATGCTGATGGGGGAACGGTGTTCTTGGATGAAATTGAAAGTATGCCCATTGATCTCCAGGTTAAGTTCCTTCGGGTTCTTCAAGAACGTACAGTAGAAAGACTTGGCTCAAATGAATTAATACCTATTGATGTTCGTATTATTGCAGCTACTAAAGTCGATTTAAAAGAAGCCGGTAATAAAGGTTTGTTTCGTCAGGATCTTTATTACAGGTTGAATGTGGTACAAATTGATCTGCCACCTCTCCGAGAGCGTAAAGAGGATATTTCTCTTCTGTTTCAGCATTTTGTTTTGCAATCCTGTTCGCGACATAATCTTTCCGTTCCATTACTGTCGAAGGATTTAATTGATCAGCTTACGGCAAAAAAATGGGAAGGTAATATTCGAGAGTTGAAAAATGAAGCGGAGAAATATGTTTTAGGTATGGGCCTGGGAATTTCGGAACTTACTAGAAGTGGAAAAAAAGAGTCTATAAACTCAATCCCTGAAACCACACTTTCTCTAACAGAACAGATGGGTGAATATGAAAAAAATATAATAGAGAAGGAGTTACGTCGGCAGGCAGGGAGTATTAAAGAGTCTCATGCCGCCCTTGGTATCCCCAGACAAACTCTTGTTGATAAAATGAAAAAATATGGGTTGAATAAAAGTGAATTTCGATCCTAATTGAACCTTCGCCGGTTTCTTATCTCCTCCCATTTTACTCGCAAAAATACTCCTTCAGAAGTCAGGCTTTCTACGATTTAATATCTTCCAGATAACGGAAATCCGTAAATACACGTCCTCGCTTAAACGGTTTTCCGTTAAAAAGCCCTTATTTTTTAAAATGTAATTTTCTAACTGATTGTAAATAAAGAGGGTTTCTACTTCCAAATTTTTTGGCACACCTATTGCTTTATTAAATTGGTAAGACGGAAAACTTTTTATAAGGAGATACATTATGTTTTATCAAGTACGAGTTCTAGACCCTAAGGGAAATGTTCAAAAAGTTATGAGTAGTGAGCAATTGAGTAAAAACTTTTGGCAAAATTTTCGAGAAGACGAAGGCAATATGGGTTTTAAAGCACAGAATAATGCAAGACTTTTTAAAAAAACAAAAAGGTCTAAAAATTAAGATTTACTCAGCTAGTTAGCCTATGGGTTAGCTGGAAAAAGAAAAGTATCCGAAATTTTATAAATTGAAGACTTAGCATTAGTTAATAGTTCTTACTAAATTTTTATCATTAAGTGCAGGTGTATTTGAAATTTTTCAAAAAGGTCTTATCGCATGAATAATATAGTTTCCCCAAGTATTTAAATTTAAAACGCCTCACAGAAAGATAATAAAAGTTATGAATAATTTGTCTATTGGAAAAAAAATTAGTGGCGGGTTTGCGATTGTTCTCATAATCATGGCAGTTATCGTAATGGTCACTATGGGGAAAGTCAGTGACACTAAAAATATTACAGATAGGGTTGCGAAACTACGTACCCCCACGGCTTTAAATACAGGTGAAATGATGAATGGCATCAACCATTCCTTGGCGGCCTTACGTGGATTTATGATTCTTGGGAAAGACAAATTTAAAAAAGAACGCATGAAGGCATGGAATGATGAAATAGAACCTTCAATGAAATATATGGAGAAGGTTTCTGCTAACTGGACTGATCCTAAGAATGTAGAAAGTGTAAGGATTATTAAAGCCAAGCTCGCAGACTTTAAGCAATATCAACAGGAGATAGAAAATATTTCTTCTTCAAAAGATAATTTGCCAGCCACCAAAATCCTGTTATCGGAGGCTGCTCCCAAAGCAAGTATTCTTCTGACCAATATTACAAAAATTATAAATATAGAAGCTACATTACCTGCCACCCCTCAGCGAAAAGCACTGCTTGGCATGATGGCAGATATTCGGGGTACAACGGCTCGGTCTCTAGCCAATATCCGTGCTTATCTATTATCCGGGGATTCGGTATTCAAAGATCGCTTTGATGGAATGTGGACAAAAAACATTAAGCGTTTTGGAGATTTAACGACGAATAGAAAACAATTGAATGCAGAACAAAAAAGGCTATTTCAAGAATTTACCGATGCTCGCACCGCTTTTGCACCCTTGCCACCAAAGATGTTTGAAGTTCGAGGGGGGGGAGGATGGAACGTAGCAAATAAATGGCTCGGCACTAAAGCGGCTCCTACAGCGTTTGCGATCAAAACTGAGCTCAATTCAATGAAAATCAGCCAGCAAAAATTGTTGGACAATGACATGGCAAAATCTGATCAATTGGGGGCAGAACTCAGTCAATTGTTATGGACTTTGTTGATTATCGGTTTGGCATTGGGCAGTATTATTGCCTATTACATAGTTAACGCAATTACTAAGCCTCTCACTCAAATTACCAGCACCATGCAAGCCCTGTCTAATGGGGATCTCAATCAACAGCAAATGCAGATTAAGTCCAAAGATGAAACGGGTCAGTTGTCGCAAAGCTTCAATGATCTTCTCACAAATATTAAATCTCTTATCAGCCACACTCAGGAGATTCTTGCGGGGAATACGGATAACAATCAGTTTGGTGTTAAAGGTGATTTTGATAAATCATTGCAGGAAATTCTTAAACAAGCCTGTGAGCAAAAGGAAGCTGCTATTTTGAAGGCCGAGCAAGATGAAGCCGCCGCATTGGCAGGTTATACGGCTAAAGCAAATATTCTTACAGGTACCATGACTTGTGATATGGACTTCAAAGTAACCAGCATGAATCAGTCTACAATTGCCATTCTGGAATCGGTGGAAAAAAATATTCCTGGAGGAATCAAGGTGAAAGATGTTATTGGGCAAACCATTGATATTTTTCATAAAAACCCATCCGTAAACCGCAATGCATTAAAAGCACTTAAATCGGGTACCCAGACTGAAGTGGTTATTGAACTTGGTGAAAAAGTTTTACAGATCAACGCTTCTTACATTGCAGATGATGTGGGGAATGGACTGGGCTACCTGGCAGTTTGGCAAGATATTACAGAAGCAAGGACCGCTCAAGAGCGTGAACGGCAGGCTGCGGAAGAGCTTACGCAAAAAGTGGATTCCATGCTCACCGTAGTTCAAGCAGCTTCTAACGGAGATCTAACCCGTGAAATTACTGTCAATGGGGATAGCGCAATCGGTCAAATGGGTACAGGTTTGAAAAATTTCATCGATAGTTTGCGTGGAGATATAGAAAATATTGGAAAAAATGCAGAATCAGTAAGTGCTGCTGCAGAAGAGCTCACAGCGACAAGCGCAACCATGTCTGCCAATGCCGAGGAAACCTCAGCACAAGCGGGTGTGGTAGCGGCGGCTAGTGAAGAGGTAGGTACTAACGTTCAGACTGTTGCCACAGGCTCAGAAGAAATGTCTTCAAGCATCAGTGAAATTGCGAATAATGCGACTCAGGCGGCAAAGATATCAAATGAAGCCGTGGAAGTAGCCAGAAGGACTAATGATACTATCAGTACTCTTGGGGAAAGTTCCAAGCAAATTGGTGAGGTGGTAAAAGTAATTACATCAATTGCAGAGCAAACAAATTTGCTCGCTTTGAATGCAACTATTGAGGCTGCTCGTGCAGGGGAGGCGGGTAAAGGATTTGCGGTAGTGGCAAATGAAGTAAAAGAACTTGCAAATCAAACCGCAAAAGCCACCGAAGAGATTGGTGGGAAAGTTCAAACGATTCAGTCCGACACAGGAAATGCAGTCAAAGCGATTGGTGAAATTAGTGCAATAATCAATCAAATAAATGATATTTCCAGCACTATCGCCAGTGCTGTGGAAGAACAGAGCGCAACCACTAATGAAATGGCGCGTAATGTAACTGAAGCTGCCAAAGGTGTTGGGGAGATATCTCAAAATATCTCGGGTGTTTCCACAGCGGCAGAAGAGACAACACAAGGTTCCAGTCAAACTAAAGATGCTGCTGTTGAACTTTCAAAATTAGCAGGTGATCTTCAGGGGCTTGTTACGAAGTTTAAAATTTAAACCTCGAACATTAAGAATGGTACTTTAATGGAAAGAAACAGGAAGGCTCGATGACGGATTGAGTGAGGACTCTGCAGAGTTGACTATTGAGTTCCCTGAGTTTTTATCCGATGATTTTTTCCTGTTTAGAAAATAAAAAACCCGGACGGTATAGACCGTCCGGGTTTTTTTATGCTTCTACTTTTGTGATCCGACGTAGTTTAATGCAGAACCGGCATCAAACCATTTGATCTGATCATCATTCAGTGTGTGATTGACTTCAATGTTATCACTTGATCCGTCTTCATGTTTAGCAGTCATTGTTACGGATTTACCAGGAGCTAATTTATCCAAATCAGCAAAACTGATTTTGTCTTTAGCCTGAATTTTATCGTAATCGGCTTTGTTAGCAAAAGTGAAGGGCAATACTGCTTGTTTCTTCAAGTTCGCTTCAAAAATACGAGCATAAGATGTAGCTACGAAAGCCAAACAACCCATATGTCTGGGTTCCATCGCCGCATGTTCACGGCTTGAGCCTTCACCAATGTTTTCTTCGCCGAACGCTACCCAGCCTAATCCCGATTCCTTTAAGTTCCGGGCAATTTTATTCAACTCCTGATTTTCTTCTCCAGTAACAGGGTTATTACCCGCTCCTGTTTCAGAATGAAAAGCGTTAGTGGCGCCAAGGAACATATTGTTACTTATGTTATCCAAGTGGCCTCTAAATTTGAGCCAAGGGCCAGCTTGAGAAATATGATCGGTGGTACATTTGCCTTTCGCTTTAAATAAGACCGGTAGATCTTGATAGTCTTTAACCGGATCCTGCTTTGGAAAAGGAGAAAGGATTGCCAAACGTTCACTAGTGGGGCTGACAATAACTTCACCCGACATCGTTGGTGCTTCAAATCCCGCATCTTGAGGGGTGTAACCATTGGAAGGAAGTACTTCACCTGCAGGGGGCTGGAATTTGAAATCATTGCCATCTTTATCTTTCAAGGTATCCGTCATAGGGTTGAACTTCATCGATCCCCCGTAAGCCATCGCTACAACTAATTCAGGACTACTGATAAACCCTAATGTTTCTGGGTTGCCATCATTTCTCTTGGCAAAGTTACGGTTATATGATGTAAGGATGCTATTTTTGTCACCCTTTTTCATATCTTCCCTTTTCCATTGCCCAATACAAGGACCACAGGCATTGGCTAAAACGGTTGCTCCCGCATCTTCAAATTCTTTCAAGATGCCATCTCGGATGATAGTCTGGTAAATAGTTTCTGAACCAGGTGTCACCATTAAATTAGATTGAATTTTCACTCCGGCATCCTTGGCCTGACGGACAAGACTGATAGACCGTGTCATGTCTTCATAACTTGAATTGGTACATGAACCGATTAATGCCGCAGAAAGCTTTTCTGCATAACCCTTTTCATCAACTTCAGCGCTCATTGCAGAAACAGGACGACCCAAATCGGGTGTGTGTGGGCCAACAATATGCGGCTCTAGTGTAGATAGATCAATTTCATAATACTCATCGTAATATTTTTCCGGATCGTTCTGAACAGAAGGATCAGATTGCAGATGCTCAGCATATTGTTTGCAAAGATCGGCAATGGCGCCACGATCTGTTGCTCTGAGATACGGATCCATATTTTCATCATAGCCAAAGGTAGAAGTGGTAGCGCCAATTTCTGCTCCCATATTGGTTACTGTGCCTTTACCTGTCGCACTTAGGCTACGAGCGCCCTCTCCGAAATATTCGACTATTTTTCCGGTACCGCCTTTTACGGTCAACATAGTGGCCACTTTAAGGATAATATCCTTAGATGCTGTCCAGCCATTCAGTTCTCCTTTAAGGTTGATACCTACCAGCTTCGGCATTTTTGTCATGAAGGGTTGCCCGGTCATAACATCAACTGCATCTGCACCCCCAACACCAATCGCGATGGTACCCATTCCGCCTGCATTGGGTGTATGCGAATCTGTTCCTATCATCATGGTTCCCGGTACAGCGTAATTTTCATAGACCACCTGATGGATAATACCTGAACCTGGTTTCCAAAATCCCATGCCGTATTTCATTGCAGCCGAGCGCAGGAAGTCATAAACTTCTTTATTTGTTTCTTCAGCCGCCTTCAGGTCGGCCATAGCACCGGTATAGGCTTGAATTAAATGATCACAGTGAACCGTTGTAGGAACTGCCACCTGCGGCATTTTGGCTGATATAAACTGTAAAATAGCCATCTGAGCTGTAGCATCTTGCATGGCTACGCGGTCGGGGCTGAGAAAAATATCGGATACTCCGCGCTCCAATTTTGAATAATCCGTACCGGCGGGGAGATGGGCAAATAAGTTTTTCTCCACGACAGTAAGATCGCGACCCAAATTTTTTCGAGCCTCGTCCAGGATTTTTGCGTATGATTGATACAGTTTTTCTATGGGTCCAAGTTCCATTAACATTGACTTCACCTTATTTTTTTATAGGTTATTGATAAAAAGACCAAAAGCTATAGCTTAATTGCTAAGATTAAATATTTAAGTAACGTTTTTTGAACGGCGCA